>NZ_JAAGPS010000009.1:0-96327 GCF_017105025.1 Paraburkholderia sp. Ac-20336
GACGCTCGACGCCGGCTTCGGCTCGCCGTCGCGGATGTACGACAGCGCGCCGGCCGAACTCGGCATGGCGCCGTCCGCGTATCGCCGCAAGGGCGCGGGGCTCACGGTCCGCTACGCGAGCGCGCCGACCCCGCTTGGCTTCGTGCTCGTCGCCGCGACCGACAAAGGCATCTGCAAGATCGGTTTCGGCGACGACCCCGCGCCGCTCATCGACGAACTGCGCGGCGAATTCGCCAACGCGGCGCTCTGCGAAGACGCCGCCGGGCTCGCGCCGTTCGTCGCGCAGATCGACGCGTATCTGCGCGGCACCCGCCAGGACTTCGATCTGCCGCTCGACATCGCCTCGACCGCGTTCAAGCAGCGCGTGTGGGACGCGCTGCGGCGCATTCCGTACGGCGAAACGCGCAGCTATTCGCAAATCGCCGAGGCGGTCGGCTCGCCACGCGCCGTGCGCGCGGTGGCGAGCGCGTGCGCGACGAATCCGGTCGCGCTTGCGATTCCCTGCCATCGCGTCGTGCAGAAGGGCGGGGCGCTCGCCGGCTATCGCTGGGGGCTGCCGCGCAAGGCCGCCTTGCTCGACAACGAGGCGCAGCACGCCGGCGACGCGGCGCACGGCGCCAGCGAGGCGGACCACCGCAAAGCAGGCCGCGACGACGCGAGCCCGAACCCCGCCAAGACAACAACATCCCGACTGGATCACGCCGCGTGACTACGCATAACGACGTCGCAACCCTCGAACTGCCCTTCAAACCACCCTTCGACTGGCCGCGCCTGCTGCGCTTTTTCGGCGGCCGCGCGACGCCAGGCGTCGAAGCCGTCGAAGACGGCGCGTATCGCCGCGCGATCGACTGGAACGGCGACGGCGGCACGCTCAGCGTGCGTCTGCATCCGCGCAAGCGCTGCATCGTCGCGAGTATCGACGGGCCCGCGAGCCGTCACGCCGACGCGCTCGCCGCGCCGATCGCGAAGATGTTCGACCTGCGCGCCGATCCGAAGCAGATTGCCGCGGGCTTCGCCGCTGATCCGTGGCTCGCGCCGCTCGTCGAGGCGGTGCCCGGCCTGCGCGTGCCGGGCGCATGGTCCGGCTTCGAGCTCGTGGTGCGCGCGATCGTCGGCCAGCAGGTCAGCGTGAAGGCCGCGACGACGATCATCGGACGGCTCGTGCAGCGCGCGGGCGAGCGCATCGAAGCTCATCCGCATGAGAACACCGCGTGGCGTTTCCCGACGCCCGCCGCGCTGGCCGAGGTCGACCTCGCGCAGATCGGCATGCCGGGCAAACGCGTCGCCGCCTTGCAAGGCTTCGCGCGCGCGGTCGCGAGCGGCGAGGTGCCGCTCGACAGCGACACCGTCGACGCCACGAGCCTGCGCGCCGCCTTGCTCGCTCTCGCGGGCATCGGCCCGTGGACCGTCGAGTACGTCGCGATGCGCGCCTGGCGCGACCCCGACGCGTGGCCCGCGTCGGACCTCGTGCTGATGCAGGCAATCTGCGCGCGCGATCCGTCGCTCGTGCGCCCCGCGCAGCAGCGCAGCCGCACCGATGCGTGGCGGCCATATCGCGCGTACGCGGCGATGCATCTGTGGAACGAGATCGCGGATCGAGCAGGCGCGGCCCGTGGCGGCTGAGTCGACGGCCGTCATGTCGACGGCCAGGTGAGGCGAGGCGACCCGCCGTACGCGGTTTGCGATCGCTGCACGAATAGCGTCACGCAACATGCAGCAGCGAGTTGCGTCGCCGGAACAGCAGATGCGGCGCGCCGGCAAGCAGCGCGCGCATCCCGCCGAAGTGGCCGCAAGCAGCCGTTCTGGCGAGATGTTAAAGTGCCCGCTACTGAAAATTCCGCCGAACGTTGTCGCCGCACCGTACCGCCGTATCGCCAGCGAAACATCAGGTGATAATCAGGCCAGGCGGTACGCTGCGGCGGCAACGCGCGACTCGCATCAATGCCAAACACGAAACCTTCCCGCACGACCGATGCGTTCTCGCACCGCCTGTCCGTGCTGACCTCGAGCCCGCAACGCGAGGCGCTGATACGCGGCCTGCGCGGCATCGAGAAGGAAAGCCTGCGCGTCACGCACGACGGCCAGCTCGCGATGACGCAGCATCCGCGCGCGCTCGGCTCGGCGCTCACGCATCCTTCGCTAACCACGGACTACTCCGAAGCGCTGCTCGAACTGATTACGCCAGCCGAACAGGACGTTGCCGACACGCTCGCAAAACTCGACACGCTGCATCGTTTCGTCTATGCCGAACTCGACGGCGAGATCCTCTGGAACAACTCGATGCCGGGCCTCCTGCCCGCCGCCGACGAGGGCATTCCGATCGCGCACTACGGCAGCTCGAACATCGGCAGGCTCAAGTACGTGTATCGCGTCGGCCTCGCGCTGCGGTATGGCCGCGCGATGCAGTGCATCGCAGGCATCCACTACAACTATTCGCTGAACGAAGAAGTATGGCGGCAGCTGCATGCGGATCAGCAGTCCACCGCGAACGCCGTCGATTTCCAGTCCGAGCGCTACCTCGCGCTGATCCGCAATTTCCGCCGCACGAACTGGCTGCTGATGTATCTGTTCGGCGCGTCGCCGGCGCTCGATCGCCGCTTCCTGCGCGATCGCCCGCACGCGCTCGACAGCTTCGACGCCGACACGCTGTATCGCCCGTACGCAACAAGCCTGCGCATGAGCGACCTCGGCTATTCGAACACCACCGCGCAAGCCGCGCTGCACGCCGACTACGACACGCTGCCCGGCTATCTCGACGCGCTCGCGAAAGCGGTGAGCCAGCCCTATCCGGCCTACGAGCAGATCGGCACGCAACGCGACGGCGAGTGGGTGCAGATCAACACCAACGTGCTGCAGATCGAAAACGAGTTCTATTCGACGATTCGTCCGAAACGCGTCACGTATCCGGGCGAGCGGCCGCTGCACGCGCTCGCCGCGCGCGGCGTGCAATACGTCGAAGTGCGTTGCATGGATATCGATCCGTTCGAGCCGACCGGTATTTCATTGGAGACCTCGCGCTTTCTCGACGCCTATCTGCTCGTCTGTGCACTCGAGGACAGCGCGCCGTTGCCGCCGCCCGCCTATGCCGAAGCGAACCAGAACTTCGGCCGCGTGACGATGGAAGGCCGCAAGCCCGGCCTCGAACTGATCCGCGACGGCAAGACCGTTGCGATGACCGATTGGGCCGACGAACTGCTCGCGAAGATCGACGCGGCCGCGGCCGCGCTCGACACGCTGCAGGGCGGCGACGCGCATGCGCGCGCCGTGGCCGCGCAACGCGCGAAACTCGCGGACGCGTCGCTGACGCCGTCGGCGCGCGTGCTGCAAACGATGCGCGACAGGCAGCAGAGCTTTATCGCGTTCGGTCTCGAACAGAGCGAGGCACATGCCGCGTATTTCCGCTCGCGTCCGCTCGATGCCGCGAAGGCGAAAGAGTTCGCCGACCTCGCGGTACAATCGCTCGACGAACAGGCGAAGCTCGAACGCGAAGAAGTCGGTTCGTTCGATGCGTTCGTCGCTGCTTATCGGGCGTATACGCTCAATCGTTTTAGCGTCTGAACGACGCGCAACTGATGTGAAGAAAGAGAAAGCGGCCCACGTGGCCGCTTTTTTGTTCGCCGCGCCATTCGACCCAGGGCATCCTGCAAATGAGCCGCGGGTAGGCTACGAGTAGGCAGCTGGTAGGCTTTACGCACGACACTTGCGGTTCGCGCCACCGATCGGCAAATTCTCCGCGCGCGCCAACGATTCTCCGAGGCGCATGAAACACCGCCCCGGCGTTGCGGTCCAAAGTGGTATGACACGCTCCGCAGCGGGAGGTACCAACGTGATGAGCAAATGTCTGTGGGCCGCGCTGTGTCTGGTGGCGACGGCAGGGTGTTCGACGCAGGGCCAGGTCGATCCGGACGTCATGCAGATCGCGACCACACCGTTGACGTGTTCGAGCCGGACCGAATGCGATCTCTGGTGGCAACGTGCGCAGTCATGGGTAGCGAGTCATTCGAAGTACAAGATCGAAACCGCAACCGATTCGCTGATCCAGACCACCGGCCCCGATGGCGGCAAGCGCGCACTCGCGTATCAGATCACGCGCACCGCGAATCCGGATGGCACCGCGACCATCGGCTTCTCCGCGCATTGCGACGGCGCATTGGGATGCAAGCCGAACCCGTGGCAAGCGGGCGCCGATTTCAAGCAGTACGTGAGAGGCGCGAGTGCTGAAGCGCCGCAGGGTGGAGCAAAGCCCGCGCAATCGCCAGAGCCTGCCGCGATGCATCCGGAAGCAATGCCGGAAAAGCCGCCGGCGACGCCGAACGGCGAGGCGATGTCGCAGTAGTGCGCGGGGCGTGCGTCGCAGTGATCGCACAGGTACGCCCCGCACATCAACAACACGTTACGCCGATGCGAACGACACGCCGCGCTCGAGCTTCGGCATGCGCGCTCGCCGCATCGGCGTGCAACGGCTCAATGCCCCATCGAAGGCCCCGCGCCCTTGCGCGGCTTCGTGATCCACACCAGCACCGCCAGCACGAGAAACGCCGCGCAGGAAATGCGGAAGAAATCGTTGGTGGCCATCATGTACGCCTGCGAGGTCACCACCTGGTTCAACTGAGCAGTGAGGCTGTCGCCGGAAAGCCCGACGCCCGCGAGCGCATTCGTATAGGCATTGGTATTCGGCGAATACACGTTGACCGTATCGGCGAGCATCGCATGGTGATAGATCGTGTCGTTCTCCCAGAACGTCGTGCTGATGGCCGTGCCGATCGCGCCCGACAACGTGCGGAAGAAATTCGACAGACCCGACGCGCTCGCGAGCCGTTCGTCGGACACGCTGGAGAGCGTGATCGTCGTCATCGGCACGAAGAAGCACGCCACGCCGATGCCCTGCACGAGCCGCGGCAGAATCACGCCACCGAACGACACGTCGAGCGTAAACGTCGAGTTCCAGAACGACACGATCGCGAACACGATAAACGCGAAGCTCGCGACCATGCGCAGATTCAGCCGATGCATGTTCTTGCCGATCATCGGCGAGAGGAACAGCGCGAGCAATCCGACGGGTGCCGTGGCGAGGCCCGCGAGGCCGGCCGTGTAGCCCATTACCGTTTGGAGCCACAGCGGGAAGATCACCACCGAGCCGAAGAACGCCATGAAGCCGAATGAGATGATGACGACGCCGAGCGCGAAGTTGCGATCCTTGAAGAGTGACAGATCGACGATCGGCTCCTCCTCCGTCAACTCCCATACGAGCAGGAACGCAATCGACACGAGCGCGATCACCGCGAGCGTCACGATGAACGTCGAATTGAACCAGTCGCGGTCCTTGCCGAGGTCGAGCATCATCTGCAGGCACGACACGCCGGTCACGAGCAGCGCGAGGCCGATCACGTCGATGCGCTGCTGCGTCGTCTTCGTCTCGCGGCCGCGCAGCAGCAGGTACGCGCAAATCGCCGAGAACAGGCCGATCGGCACGTTGATGTAGAAAATCCACGGCCACGTGAAGTTGTCGGTGATGTAGCCGCCCATCACGGGACCGAAGATCGGCGCACAGATCACGGTCATCGCCCAGAGGCCGAGTGCGAGTCCGCGCTTCGCGGGCGGATAAGAGCGCATCAGGATCGTTTGCGAGAGCGGCACCATCGGCCCGGACACGAGCCCTTGCACGAGCCGGAACACGATCAGCGATTCGAAGTTGTGCGCGAAGCCGCAGGCCGCCGACGCGAGCGTAAAGAGCAGCACCGACAGCGTGAACAGCCGCACTTCGCCGACGCGTCGCGCGAGCCAGCCGGTCAGCGGCACGGCAATCGCCGAGGCGACCGAATACGACGAGATCACCCAGGTGCCCTGGCTGGAGGCAACGCCGAGGCTGCCGGAAATGGTCGGCACCGCGACGTTCGCGATCGAGGTGTCGAGCACCTCCATGAAGGTGCCGAGCGCAAGGCCGACGGTCAGCAGGGCAAGCGTGCCGCCCTGTAGCTGGGCGGGTTCGTCGGCAAGCGGCGTAGCATCGGAAGCCGTGGCATCCATAGGTTGTTCTCCTCAGCCGGGAAAGCTTGTCACAGCAGCTTTATCGCGCGCTTCAAACGCGCCGCTTTCATGCCGCATCATCCTCTGCCCAGACAGCTTTCTTCAGGCAATGGCGCCTGGGGAAGCGCCTCGTTGCCTTGTTGTTGCGCGCCACCGCCTTGCGGCGATGGGTCTTCAGATCACGCGTCCGGCACATCCGGCTGCGCGGTCAATCCACAACATCCGCCGCCCCCTCCGTCCGGCCCGTTCGCAATGAAGCGGCTGAGCAGATGAATCAGCGTGGCGTGTTCGTCGGCGCTGAAACCGCGCAGCTGCTCGTTGAGCACCGCGACGCCGAGGCCCGGCAATTGCCGCGCGGCGTCATGGCCCTGCGGCGTCAGTTCCAGCTTCACCATGCGCCGGTCGTCGCTGCTGCGCGTGCGCACCACAAAACCTTTCTTTTCAAGACGATCCAGCAGACGCGTCATCGAACCGCTGTCGTACGACATGGCGCGCGACAGCTCGAACGGCGTGCTCGCGCGCCGCGACGACAGCATCAGGATCACGCCGATCTGCTGCGCGGTCAGCCCCAGCGGCTTGACCGCGCGGTCCGTGCGCTCGACCAGCACGTTGCGCGCTTTCGTCAGGTAATAGCCGAGACTCGTCGTGAGATCGGTCTCGTCCGCGTGGTAAGGGCCATCAGCCATGGTGTATCCGCAACATCGACAGGCAGAGGGAAGTTTAGCTGCCTAAGCAGGCAAGTCAAATCGCATTTTCAAACGACTGACCGGCAGAAAAACAACACTCCGGTCGTTCAAGGAGTGCAGTATGTTGAAAACTAATTGCATAGTCAATATTATGTTAAGCAATGAGTTTCGCGCGATACGCGCCTTTCGAGACCATGTTCTGACCGATCGTCCGCACGCCGCGGCTCCGCGACGCGCAAAAACAGGATTTCCCCGATGCTGTACCTCAAAAACACGCTTGGCGGCCTGAGCCGCTCACTGACCGATTCCGCACACAGGAACTTCCAAGGTCCGCACCGCTGGTGGAAGCTCGCGCTGTTCGCAGGACTGTTCGTGCTGCCGGGCGGATCGGTCGGCGTCGCGCTGCTCGCGTGGGTGGAGCATCGGCGGGAAACGAAGCGCGCGAAGAACAAGGCAGCGGCCGTGGACAACCCGACGATCGTGCTGTCCGTGGAAGCCAGCGCGGCTACGGCAAAAGCCATTGCGGCTCCCGCGGCAAACGCCGCCACGGGCTGCCAGGCGCGCGGCGGTAAGCCGTGCCGGGCCGCAGCCGGCAAGCTGGCGCGGCAAAGACAGGCCAAACCGGCGGAAACGAGGGTTTGATCGTCGGCGCGCGTTCAGTGCGCGCGTCCGCCGCGATTCGACGCGCGACTTTGCCCGCTCGCCACACACGCGCCACCCGGCGCCCGCCGCTCCTCGCCTCACGCGGTAACAACGCGTAACCATCTCAATACCGCAAGTAACACACCTGCGCGTAGCCACGCATTACGCTTTCACCTTTCAGTTTCCCGCGCTCGTGCGGGCTCATACGCTAACATTCCGGCAGACCACGATCTCGCCCGGCCGGTGGCGCCGCTCCGGCCGCACCGCGGCGTCCAGAAGGAATCCATTGCATGCAGTCTGATCGAACCTCGCGCGCGCGGCCGCTTGCGCCGCGCGCTCTGACCCTTGCCGTAAGCGCGGCCTGCGCGATGCTCGTGGCCGCCTGCGCGGTCGGCCCCAACTATCAGCGGCCGGCCACCGAGATCCCGGCGTCGTACAAGGAAGCCGCCCCCGGCTGGAAGGTCGCCGAACCGGCCGATCAGTACGATCGTGGCGACTGGTGGGCCATCTACGAAGACCCGAAGCTCAACGAACTCGAAGACAAGTTGAACGCCGCGAACCAGACCATCGCGCAGTTCGCCGCGAGCTACCGGCAGGCGCGCGCGCTGGTCGGCGAGGCGCGTGCCGCGTATTTCCCGACCATCGGCGCGTCGGCGGGCGCGACGCGCTCGGGCAACGGCACGTCGTCGGGCGGTAATTCGACGACGGCGACAAACCGCACCGGCATCAACAACAACTTCAACGTCCAGCTCGACGCCAGCTGGGAGCCGGACCTGTGGGGTTCGGTCACGCGCTCGGTCAACGCGCAGAAGGCCGGCCAGCAGGGCGCCGCCGCCGACCTCGCGAACGCGCGCCTGTCGGCTCAGGCCACGCTCGCGCAAACCTACTTCTCGCTGCGCGCGCTCGACTCCACGCAAAAGCTGCTCGACGACACCGTCGCGGCCTATCAGCGCTCGCTGCAACTCACGCAGAACCAGTACGCGGCCGGCGTCGCCGCGCGCTCGGACGTGATTCAGGCGCAAACGCAATTGCAATCGGCGCAGGCCGCGGCAATCGACAACGGCATCCAGCGCGCCCAGGACGAGCATGCGATCGCAGTGCTGATCGGCATGCCGGCCTCGATGTTCTCGCTGCCGCCGATGCCGCTCACCGCGACGCCACCCGCCGTGCCCGCGCAAATGCCGTCGGCGCTGCTCGAACGGCGGCCGGACATCGCCTCGGCCGAGCGCAAGGCCGCAGCCGCAAACGAGCAGATCGGCGTCGCGATCGCGGCGTTCTTCCCGTCGCTGACGGTATCGGCGACCGGCGGCTTCGAGAACTCGGTGTTCTCGCAGTTGCTGACCTTGCCGTCGCGCTTCTGGACGCTCGGCCCGCAACTCGCCGGGACGATCTTCGACGCCGGCCTGCGCAAGGCGCAAACCGACGCCGCGCGCGCCGCCTACGACGCCGACGTCGCCACCTATCGTCAGACGGTGCTGACCGCGTTCCAGGACGTCGAGGACAACCTCGCGTCGCAGCGCATCCTCGAACAGGAAATCGTCGTGCAGCGGCAGGCGGTCGAGTCGGCCCGCCAGGCGCTCGCGATCGTCACCAACGAGTACAAGGCGGGCACGGTCGGCTTCGTCAACGTGCTGACCGCGCAGACCACCGCGTTCACGGCCGAGCAGAAGCTCGAGAGCATCGCGGGGCAGCGGATGGTGTCGTCGGTGGGGCTGGTGAAGGCGCTCGGCGGCGGCTGGGACGCGTCGCAGATGAATCGTGAGACGGGCGAGGTGGCTGCGCCGGCTCCGTTGCCGGCTGCGGCTGCGGTCACGCCGGGCGCGGCAGCCGCGGCAAGCGGCGCTGCCGTGGCGATGGCCGCCACGCCGGTAGCGCGTAGCGAGATGCCAAACACGGCGCAGAACGGCATGGAGGCGCAACCCCAAGTGCCGGGCAAATAAACGCCACGCCGCTCGCGAACCGCTGAAGCATCAACGAAGAATCAATCGCAAAGCGAAGCAAGAGCAAAGCAAAGCAGGACCGCAAAAACAGAAGAGGCATGACCGCGCAACGCGGCCATGCCTCTTTTTTTCATCGCGCCACACGTCAGCAACGCGCACGCATCAGCACACGAAAATCAGTGCACGAAAGCCAGCGCCACCGTATCTGGCCCGCTCGGCCGGCCTAGCAGATTCAGCAGGCCGGCCAGGTTGTCGCGCGCCTCGGGCGCGGCGCTCGCCGTGCCATGAAACGACGTCGAAGCCGCCGACACCGTGCCGCTGCCGTTCAGCATCAGCGGTCCCTTGAGCGTGCTCAGATCGAGCGTCGACGAAGTGCCCTGCGCCTGCAAACGGACCCGATACGAACCGAGCGGCTTGACGAGCGAAATCCGCGAGCTGACGTCGGTCAGCGTCATGGTCAGTTGCCCGAACGCTTCGCCATTGAAGCTGCGCCAGTCCGTCCACGAGAGCTGCACGTCGCCCTGCAGATCGAGCGTATTGAACGGCGCGCCGAGCCCGACGAGCAGCGACGCCGGCACCGCGAGCGCGCCCGGCGTGATGGTTGCACCGCGCGGCGTCGCGTCGACCGTGACCGGCTCGGGCATCGCCTCGCTGTGCCGCATGACCATGCGCACGCGTCCCGTGAACAATGGCCAGAACGCCGTATGCCATTCGATCCGGCCAGGCAGCAAGGTGGCCGTGCTCATGTCGGAACCGGCGGCCAGCATCAGTGTGGCCGAGCCGTGCCAGAGCGAGCCTTCCGCGTCGACGAAATTGACGTGGCCGTGGGTCTGCCGCGCAAACTGCGGCGTGATCCAGGCGGCCGGCAGCAAGGCCAGCATCACGGCCGCGGCCGACAACAACGCGACCACGAGCCAGGGCAGCGCGATACGTACGCGCCACATCCAGTAATTCATGCGAAATCCTGTAGCGAACGGCTCATTCTTATTTTGCGGTCGACGGCTGCAACGACACCGTCAGGTCCACCTGGCCGTCGTCCTTCAACGCGGTGATGTGCGCCTCGGCGACCTGCACCTTGAACTGCTTGCGCACGTCGTCGACCCATGTCGTCCAGGCCGGAAACGCGACGTTCTTCATCTGCACCTGCACCGCGTTGCCGATGAACTGCACCTGCGTCGCGGTCAATCCGTGATCGCCGAGCGACGCCGTCAGCGCATCCTTCAAGGCCGCGCCGGTCGGCGCCACGCCCTGAGCGGCCGCCGAGAGCGAACGCGCCTCGTTCGCCTGCGCGGTCATCTGCGCGAGTTGCCGTTGCAGCGCCGGCAGCGATTCCTTGAGGTGCGAGCGGCCGTCCTGCGCCGGCGCCCACAGCACCGACCACGCGACCACCAGAGCGAGCACGCCGCCGCCCCACGTCAGCAGCCCCTTTTCGCGATCGGTGCGCTGGTCCCAGAATCCGGCCCATGTTTGAGCGAGTTCAGCTTTCATTGTCCGTTCCTGATGGTCCACTTGCCGGTGTTGCTGTCGATCGCGCCGGTGAGTCCGTTGCGCTCGAGGCGCTTCGCAAAATCGGGATCGACCTTGATCTCCGGTTTGAAGGTCACCTCGAGGCGGTGATCGTGATAGTCGAGCGCGGCGATGCCGTTGACCGGCAGCGGCGACAGCGAGCGCGCGAGGCCATCGGCGAGCGAGAGGAAATCTTCCGGCGACAGTTCGCCCGCCGCGACACGCAACTGCTGCACCTGGCGCGCCATCTGGTCGGGCGCGTCGAGCACGACCGTCGTCTTCGGGAACGTGTTGAGCAGCAGCTCCGTCATCTGCGTGTTGATCGCGTCGCGCTGGCGCGACAGCATCAGCCACTGCACGTTCGCGCCGATGACCGCGACGACGAGCGCCGCGACCGCGAGCAGGATCGGCAGACGCAGACGCCGGAGCGTCGCGCGATCGAGCCGCCACGGCTGCGAGGCGAACTCGAACTGGCACAGATCGAAGCGACATTCGAGCGCGCGCCGCGCAAGCTGTTCGAACGGCAGCGGACTCGCGCCGTGGACGTGCGCGGCGAGCCGCGCGGGACTCGTCGCGGAAGACCCCGGTTCGTTGCCGGGCACCTCGGTCAGCATATACAGCGACACCGGCACAGCGCCCGCGAGCGCGGCCAGCGTCGCGTTCACGGCATTGGCCGGCGCCGCAAGCCCTTCGCCTTGCACGCCGCGCGCAATCGCGAGTTCGACGCGCGGCACGCCGCTCTCGACCGCGCCTTCGAGCAGCAGGGCGGGCGCGGTCTGCACGACCGCGCCGAGCACGGCGGCGACCATCGGCACGAGCGGCGGCGCCTCGGGTGCGGCGGCGGACGCGGCATCCGGCAGCGCATTCGCGCCACCCGCCGCGCCGGCCAGGACCGGCTCGCGAGCGTCGGCCGTCTCGCCGACGCTCGCGGGCGTCTCGATCACGGGCACCTGCGGCAGGCAACGCGTGACCGGCACCGCGCGCAGGCTGCGATGGCCAGCCGCCGTAACTGCCTCGCAGATGAAGCGGAACCAGCCGCGATCGACGATCG
Organism: Paraburkholderia sp. Ac-20336; assembly: GCF_017105025.1. Taxonomy (NCBI): domain Bacteria; kingdom Pseudomonadati; phylum Pseudomonadota; class Betaproteobacteria; order Burkholderiales; family Burkholderiaceae; genus Paraburkholderia; species Paraburkholderia sp. Ac-20336. The sequence continues at coordinate 11,853 of NZ_JAAGPS010000009.1, forward strand.
CGAGCAATTGCCGGCCATCGCCGAGCGCTTGCGGATCGACCGCGATATGGCAGGTTTGCGGGTCCTGGATCAGTTGATCCTCGACGATATTCGGCAGCGCCTGACGCAGCTTCGGACCGCGCAGCGGCGGCAGCGTCGCGGGCATCAGCAGCAGGTCGCACGCGGCGACCATCAGCACGGCCACGCTCGCGCGCGGCAGCAGCGCGAGCGCCGAACGGCCGGCGCGCTGCGTGCGGCCCGTCTTGTCGAGCAGGACGAACGGCAGCTCGGGCAGTTGCCATTCCTGCGAGGGCACCGCCGGATCACGCGGCGGCAATAGAACGATCAGCGTGCTCAAAGGCCACTCTCTCTCGGGATTGCGTAGTTCATAGTTGGTCTTGCACCCGCACGATACGCGTAGTGTGAGTCAATGGATCGCGATAGACGAGTGTCGTCCGGTCCACGGTGGCGCGCTCGTGCTGCACGCTGCCGTGAACGAGGAAGTAGCTCGAATTGACGTCGAACTCGCTCGCATCGATCGACGCCGACTGCACGCCTGAGGCGGTCAGCGCGAGCTGCACGTCGCCGGTGTTGCGGAAAAACACGGTCTGCCGGCGCGCAACGAGCGTCTGCGCCTGCGACACCGTCATGCCTGTGACGACGGCCGCGATCACTTCGGCCGACGCGGTATTCATATTGAGCGCCGTAATCGTTGGCAACACGGTGACGAACGGGCGCAGACGCTCGACGATTTCGGGCGTGTAGCCGGGAATGTCGAGCAGCGAGTCGACGCCGATCAGCTGCAGCGGCGCGACCGCCGGGTTCTCGTCGGCGTCCTCGATGCCGGGCTGGCTCGTGAAGCTGCCGCCGCCTGTGCCACCCCCGCCCCCACCGCCGCCGACCGGCGTCGCGCTGCTCGTCGGCGTGCCGGTCTGGAAGCGCGTCGCCGATTGCGAGAGCGCGGCGCGCATCTGCAACGCGGTGGCCTTGGCGAGCTGGCCGCTCAGGCCGAGCGAGATCAGCAGGCGCTGATACGCGGCGGTCTGCTCCGCGTTCAGCTGCATCACGCCGGGCGCGGGACTCGCCACAAGATTGCGCAGATTGAATTTGGCCTGCGCGTCCTCGATCGAACCGGACAGATACGTGGCCGCGCCTTCCTCGGCGCGCACCTCGCCGATCTGTCCGAGGAAATCGGACAGGCGCGTACGCGCGATCGGCACACCCCATAAGCCGCCCAGATACGTGATGCCCGCCGACGTGTCGCCTTCCGAGCGCAAAATCAGCCGGGTCCAGTCGAGCGCGCCGCGCGCGACCCATTGCGCCTGCGAGAGCAGCCGCTGGTTTTCGATGCGCCGGACCTGCACCTGCTGACGCCACAGCATGCCGGCGACGAGAATCGCCGAGAGCGAGACGACGAGCAGCGCGCTGATGATCGCGACGCCACGCTCGCGCGCGCGGCGCCCCTGAACGCGAGCGCGCACTCGCGCACCCGATGCACACCGCCGCCGCGATAACGGGGAGAACGTCATTTCATTCTCCGATCAGAAAAACACGCGTGACGGGCCGCGCAAGCGAGGTCGCGCCGATGCGCACCTCGAGTCCCGTCGCCGAACGCGGCATCGGCGCATTGCCGAGCTGCGGCACCCTCAGATTGTTGGCGGCTTCGCCGATCGCGGCCTGCACGTCGTTCATCTGCGTGGTCCAGCCGAGCTTCGGCACGTACAGGCGCGCCGAGATCGAGCCGACGCCGCCCATCAGCGGGATCGCGTTCCAGCCCTCGCTGTCGCCGCCGTTCAGCGCGCGCCGCAACTCGCCGACGTTGCCAAGCGGCGGCGACGCCGAGCGCACCACGCGTCCATTGGCGATCCGATAGCGCACGACCTGCAGACGCGGCGCCTTGCCCGGCAAAACCATGTACCGCACGATCTGCAGCGTGTTGCCGGAGATCGAGACCGCGGCCTGACCGGCTTCATCGTCGCTGGCGGCCTGGCGCGCGTCGATGCGCATCTGGTCGAAGAGTTGCGCGAACACGCGCTCGTTTTCCATCGCGTTCGTAATCGTCGTGCGGCCGCGGATGATCTGGTCGAGCCCGCGCCACGACAGCACCGCGATCACCGCGAGGATCGCAATCGCGACCAGCAGTTCGATCAGCGTGAAGCCACGCGCGCCGACCCGGCGGCGGCGCTCAGAGCGAGCGGTTGTTTTCATTCGCGACCACCGTGACCATCTGAGCGAGATTGCCGGAGCGCCCAGGCATCGTCACCATGACTTCGACACGGCGAAACACCGGATTCGGCGTCGCCGTCACATGTTCGGTACAGACCAGTTGCAGATTGCCCTGCGAGCAATCGAAGCGCGTTTCGCCGACGTTCGGCCAGCCGTGCGTCAGATGCAATTGCGCGAGCGCGTTGTCCGCGCTCCAGCCGGCGAGCAGACGTTGATGCAGATCGGCCTCGCCGCTCGCGAGACTGCCGACCGCGCGCAGCGACGCGGCGAGCGCGACCGCGATGATCGCGAGCGCGACGAGCACTTCGATCATCGTGAAGCCGCGCGCAGCGTGACGCGAAACATGGCCGCGCGGCTTGCGGTTCGTGTGGCGGGGAAGGGCGCAGGCGTTCCTGCTGCGGCGAAGCATGTCAACGCACCTCGTAGCGGCCATTGCCGGTGCCGACGATCGTCGCCTGTCCGGCCGCCGAAAACAGCGTGACCTGCACCGGCACGTCGATCGCCTCGGTGCCGAAGACGATGCGATCGGCCTGCGAATCCGAACCGGGATAGCTGATCGAGACACTGGTCACGCCGCCTTCCCATCGACGCGGCCCGAGCAGGTCGTCGCGCAACGGACGCCAGCCGTCCTCGGTACGCAGATCGAAACGGAAACCGCCGTCGTACGGCTGCCATGCGATCGGCCGCGCGCGCACCTGCGCTTCGTCGCCGGCCGATTCGAACAGCAGCGCGAGACGCTGCGCTTCCTCGTTCAGGTCAGTGCGCGGATTGCGCGTCATCGTCACGGCGGTCAGCGACACGAGCAGGCCCGCGATCACGAGCACGACCATCATTTCGAGCAGCGTGAAGCCGGCCGCGCGGCGCCGGCTCGCGTGCGTGGACATCATGTAACTCTCGGAATACCGATACGGACTATTGCCACGAACCGACGTCGGCATCGTTGCCTTCGCCGCCGGCCTTGCCATCGGCCCCGTAGCTGAACACGTCGATCTCGCCGTGCACGCCCGGATTCAGATACTGGTACGCATTGCCCCACGGATCGTTCGGCAGACGCTCGAGGTAGCCGCCGTCCTTCCAGTTGTTCGGCACGGGGTCGGTGCTCGGCTTTTCGATCAGCGCGCGCAGGCCCTGCTCCTGGGTCGGATAGCGGCCGTTGTCGAGGCGATAGAGCTTCAATGCCTGCATCACGGTGCCGATGTCCTGCTTCGCGGCGACGCGCCGCGCTTCGTCCGGACGGCTCATGATCTTCGGCACGATCAACGCGGCGAGAATGCCGAGAATCGCGATCACGACCATGATTTCGATCAGCGTAAAACCGCGCTGGCGACGGCTGCGCGAACCCGCGTTGTCAGCGCGGCGAATGGTCGACAGTTGCATAGCTTGCTACCTCTTTTCAGGTGAAATTTTCGACTTGGGCGCATATTGAACACGCCGGGTCGGTCATTTTAATGTCATGGAGTTGAAGGGTTTCAACCCACCGAAATTTTCACAATAGTCCGTACAATGTGCGCATGAACGCCATCCAAATCCGCCTCCTGTCGCTCGCGCTGTTCGCCGCTTTCTGCGCGACGCTGACCTACTGGGTCATCACCCTCACCACGATGTCCGGCGCGCCGTTGCCGGCTGCCGCCGCGCATGCGCAGGTCTCGACCGAGCAGGCCGCGACGCTGTTCGGCGGACAGCTCCAGCGCAACGTCAATCAGGACATCCATCTGTTCGGCATCCTCGCATTACGCGAAGGCGCGGCGGCAATCGTCAGCGTCGGCGGCGAACCGCCTCATGCGGTGTCGCTCGGCAGCACGCTCATGCAAGGCACCAAACTCTCCGAAGTCCGCGCCCGCTCGATCATCATCGACCGCAACGGCGCGCACTCCGAAGTCTTCCTGCCTCCCAACGCGAGCGGCCCCACCATCTACGTACGCTAAACCAGAAACGGTTGCGCGGCCGCTGCGGCCCGCCGCGCCATCCTTTCCGTTTCTTCCTCGCCTTTCAGTTCTTCCTCGCGCTGCGGCTGCCCGTTACTGCACGAGGTTGTTCAACTCGATGATCGGCATCATCACCGCCAGCACGATCACGAGCACCACGCCCCCCATCGCCAGAATCAGCAGCGGTTCGAGCAGGCTCGTGAGGAACATCGTGCGCCGTTCGAGTTCGCGCGCTTCGCCTTCGGACGCGCGATCGAGCATCGTCGTTACGTCGCCGGTCGCCTCGCCCGAACGGATCAGGTGCACGAGCACCGGCGGAAACGTCTTCGTGTTGCCGAGCGCGCGCGACAGCGAGGTGCCTTCGCGCACGCGCACGATCGCATCGTCGATGTTCTCGCGCATCGCGTTGTTGCTGAGCGTTTCGGCGGCGGCCTGCAACGCGCGCAGAATCGGCACGCCCGCCGCGGTCAGAATGCCGAGCGTGCTTGCGAAGCGCACGGTGTTGTAGCCGCGCACGAGCTTGCCGAGCAGCGGCGCGGTCAGCAGCCAGCGGTCGAACGCGAGACGCGGGCCGGGCTGCTTCAACGTCGAGCGCACGAGATACGCGACCACGACAACACCGATCAGCATCGCCCACCACCAGTGCCGCACGAAGCCCGACAGCGCCATCATCAGCACGGTGAGAATCGGCAGCTGCTGCTTCGTGCTCGCGAACACGTTCACGACCTGCGGCACCACATAGCTGAGCAGGAACGTCACGATGCCGAACGCGATCAGCGTGACGACCGCCGGATAGGTGAACGCAAGCACGATCTTCTGTTTCAATGCATTGCGCTGTTCGATGTAGTCGGCGAGCCGCGACAGCACGAGACCGAGCTTGCCCGTATGTTCGCCGGCCGCGACGAGCGCCCGGTAAATCTCGGGGAAATCCTTCGGATGCTGCGTGAGCGCATTGGCCAGCGAATGACCGCCGAGCACTTCGGCGCGAATCGACGCCATCAGCTCGCGGATGTAATCGCGCTCCGACTGCTCGGTCAGCACCGCGAGCGCTTCGTCGAGCGGCAGCCCCGCGATCAGCAGACTCGCGAGTTGCCGCGTGAGAATGGCCTGCTCGCGTTGCGACAGACGACGCCCGAGCGCGAGCCGTTGATCGCGCTCGCCGCGCGTGCGCGAGGCGGCCGGTTCGACGACGAGCGGCGTGAGCCCTTGCGAGCGCAGGTTCGTGCGGGCACTGCGCGCGCTGTCCGCGTCGAGCACGCCTTTTTGCGCCTTGCCCGCGGCGTCGATCGCTTCAAAACGAAATGCCGGCATGCGCTTATGCTCCGCCCGTCACGCGAATCACTTCCTCGAGCGACGTGAGCCCCGATTCGAGCCAGCGCTCCGAATCCTCGCGCAGCGTACGCATGCCCTGCGCGCGGCCCGCTTCGAGAATTTCCGCATCGGCCGCGTTGCGATGAATCAGCGTGCGGATCGATTCGTCGATCAGCAGCAACTCGTACACGCCGCGCCGTCCCGCATAACCGGAGTGCCCGCACCGGTCGCAGCCGACCGGATGCCAGCGCTTGCTGCCATCCTCTTCGGTGCGCTCTTCGCGGCATACCGGGCACAGCCGCCGCACGAGCCGCTGCGCCAGCACGCCGAGCAGCGACGAGGCGAGCAGATACGGCTCGACGCCCATGTCCGTGAGACGCGTGACGGCCGAGGCCGCGTCGTTCGTGTGCAGCGTCGCGAGCACGAGGTGGCCCGTGAGCGATGCCTGCACCGCGATCTGCGCCGTTTCGAGGTCGCGGATTTCGCCGATCATGATGACGTCCGGGTCCTGCCGCAGAATCGAGCGCAACGCGCGCGCGAAGCTCATGCCGATCCGCTCGTTGACCTGGGTCTGACCGATGCCCGACAGGTCGTATTCGATCGGGTCTTCCACCGTCATGATGTTGGTGGTCGCCGTCTCCAGCCGCGACATCGACGCATACAGCGTCGTGGTCTTGCCCGAGCCGGTCGGGCCCGTCACGAGCACGATGCCGTGCGGCTTGCCGATCAGCTTGTCGAACTGGCCGAGCGTGTCCGAGGCCATGCCGAGCGCTTCGAGATTCAGGCGCGAGGCATCCTTCTCCAGCAGACGCAGCACCGCGCGCTCGCCGTGTCCGGTCGGCAGCGTCGAGACGCGCACGTCGACCGGGCGGCCGCCCACGCGCAACGTGATGCGGCCGTCCTGCGGCAGACGCTTCTCGGCGATGTCGAGCTGCGCCATGATCTTGATCCGCGAAATCAGCGCGCCGTGCAGCGCTTTTTTCGGCCGCACCACGTCGCGCAGCGTGCCGTCGACGCGAAAGCGCACGACCGACGCATTCTCGAACGGCTCGATGTGAATGTCGGAAGCCTGTTCGCGCGCGGCCTGCGTGAGCAGCGCATTGATCATGCGGATGATCGGCGCGTCGTCTTCCGATTCGAGCAGATCCTCGACCTCGGGAATGTCCTGCATCAGACGCGAGAGATCGACTTCGCCTTCCACCTCGCCGACCACCTGCGCGGCGCTGCCGTCCTGGCGCGCGTAGGCCTGGTTGATTGCCTGCGCGAGTTCGTCGGCCGGCATGCGCACGACCGAGACCGCGCCGAAATTGCGCGCGACCTCGGCAAGCGCCGCGTCGCTCGTGCGTTCGCTGATCCAGACTTCGAGGCTGTCGGGGTGCTGATGCGCGACGAGAATCTGGCCGCCGCGCGCGAAGCCGTACGGCACGAGCCGGGCCGCGAGCGGCGAGGGCGCCGCGTGCTCGCCGACGGCCTCGCCGTGGTGCGTGCGCTGCGATTGCGCGGGCGTCTGCGTCACGGACGCGCTCCCGGCGACATCGTGCTCGGCTCGACGCTGCTCGCCGGGGCGATGACGGCGGGCTGCGGCACGGGTTGCGTCGTCGCGGGCTGCGCCGCTTGCGGCACGGCCTGTTGCGGCGTTTGTTGGGGGGCTTGCTGCGGCATCATCTGCTGACGGCGCATCTGGTTCAGATCGAACAGGTTCATCGCGGGCACGCCACCCTGGCTCGGGCCAATCGGCATCGGCGGCACGACCGGATCGTCGCGATCCTTCATGATGTTGTTGTCCGAGCGGTACGCGCCCTGCACGCCCTGGATGTAGTCGTAGCGGTTCGCCGTGACAGCCTGCGCGGTATCGCGATCGCTGATGATGACGGGACGCAGGAACACCATCAGGTTGGTCTTGTCGCGCGTCTTCTGCTCCGAGCGGAACAGCTGGCCGAGCCACGGAATGTCGCCGAGCAGCGGCACCTTGCTGTTGCTGACCTGGTAGTTGTCCTGCATCAGGCCGCCGAGCACGATGATCTCGCCGTTATCGCACAGCACCGTCGACTGGATCGAGCGCTTCGTGAACTCCGGGCCCGCCGGGTTCGTCGTCGAGTTGTTCGTGCCGTTCACGATCGCCGAATCTTCGGTGTAAAGCTGCAGCTTGAGGATGCCGCCTTCGGTGATCTGCGGCTTCACGTGCAGCGTGAGACCGATGTCGACGCGGTCGAACGTGTTGAATGCCGCGCTCGTCGTGCCGCTCGTCAGGTTCGAGTACGAACCGGTCTGGATCGGCACGTTCGTACCGACGACGATCTTCGCTTCCTCGTTGTCGAGTGTAATCAGGTTAGGCGTGGACAGCACGTTCGCGTCGGCGGTCTGCGAGAGCGCCTGCAGCAGCGCGCCGAGACCCTGTACGCCGAAGAGGTTGTGAATCCAGCCGACGTTCAGGCCTTGCTGAAGCGTGCCATTGCCGAGCGCCGAGGCAAGCCCGAGACCGCTGGTCGCGCCGGCTGTCGCGCCGGCCGTTACGGCCGCGGCCGTCAGGTTGACGATGCTGTTGCCGGAGCCGGCCGCCAGGTTCGTGCCCGCGAACAGCGAATTGTTCGCGACCTGCCACTGGATGCCGAGATTGCCGCTCGTATTCGAGTTCAGCTCGACGATCAGCGCCTCGATGTAGACCTGCGCGCGACGCGCGTCGAGCTGGTCGATCACCGCGCGCAGATTGCGGTAGACGGGGTCCGGCGCGGTGATGATCAGCGAGTTGGTCGCGGAGTCGGCCGTGATCATGCCGCCGCCCTGGTTGTCGTCGCTCTTGTTCTTGTCGCCGCCGAGAAAATCGCCGTTGTTATTCGAGCCCGAGGCGCCGCCGCCCATCGGCGAGGCCATCGAGCTGCTGCCGAGGCCGCCCGACGGCAACGGCGGCGTGCCGGACGTGCCCGTCGAGTTGCTGCCCGACAGGCCGCCGCTGCTATTCTGGTTGAACGAGTTCGCTTCGTTCGAGCCGCCCGACGAACCGCCTTCGCCGCCGCCGCTCTTGCCGAGCATGCTGCGCAGCGTGCGCGCGAGCTTCGTCGCATCCGCGTTGCGCAGCGGCACGACGTGCATGTTGCCTGGCATCGTGGTCGGCGTGTCGAGCTGCTTCGCGAGTTCCCGCGCGGCGGCAAGGCGCGCGCTGTTCGAGGCGCGGATCAGCAGCGAGTTGGTGCGCGGGTCAGACGAAATCGATACCTTCAGCGTCGCGTCCGTGCTGCCGATCGAGCCCGGGTCGAGCATCTTGTTCATCTGCTGGGCGATGTCGATCGCGTTCGCGTTCTTCAGCTGCACGACCGCGACCGACTGGCCCGCCGCGCTGTCGACGCCCGCAATGATCTGCGCGATGCGCCGCACGTTGTCGGCGTAATCGGTGACGACAATCGTATTGTTGGCCGGATAGGCCGCGACGGTATTGTTCGGCGAGATCAGCGGACGCAGCACCGGCAGCAGGTTATTGGCCGATTCGTTCTTCAGCGTGAAGACCTGCGTGACCACCTGGTCGCCGCGCGCGCTCGGCGTATTGCCGACGTAGGTCGGCACGCCCTGCAGCTTGGCGTCGGCCTCGGGCACGACCTTCAGCACGCCGTGATCCTGCACCAGCGCGAAGCCCTGCATGCGCAGTGCCGACTGCAGGGTTTTCAGCGCCTGATCTTCAGGTACAGCGTTTTCGGAAACGAGGTTCAGCTGTCCCTTCACCCGTGGGTCGACAATGATCGTTTTGCCGGTTGCGGCGCCGATCGCCTTCGCGACCTGATCGATGTCGGCGTTCACGAAATTCAGTGTCACCTCTGCCTGTGCTGTCTGCGCGGTGATCAACCCAGCCACCAGCAGCGCCGTTGCCACGCGACGCAAAGCCATACAATTTCTTCTCATGGAATGTGATATCGATGCCGGCAGCCGCTGCCACCGACGGTCATGCGATGCGGACCCGGCGGCAAGCCATTGCCCGATCGGCTTACGAGCCGGTTGCGAAAACGATTTCCGCGTGGAACACCAGCTCGCCAATGTCCGAAAAAAACGAACAGTACCAGCTTTTCATGTCGGATTTGAAACAAAACAGACGACCTCGCGCGATTCCTTTAAAAGATCGCTGGGTTGTCATTCAATTGAAAGCAAACCGGCTTCAGGAGCGAATCTCAGCACGCGGATTTGTGCTGCCTTATGTCGGTTGGCCAACTTGACGATGTTCAGACTGCCGGTATGATACGAGCCGTTCGACTCGCCGTTATGGGTTTGCTCACGCGGGTTTTCCCCGACGCGCGATAAACACCCGGCCAGCCTGCCTCTCGCGGCAAAAACGCGGCCGGGAAAACGCCTTACTGATCCTTACTCCGAGATTTTCTGGCTGTCTTTAGCGATGAAATGTCCGTTCGTTACTGTCGTTGTCACCCTGACCCTGCTCGCGGCAGCGGGGTCGGCACGCGCCGACTGTTTCGACGAGGCGGCCAAATATCAGAAGGTTAATCCGCTGATTCTGCGGGCCATCGCCTGGCAGGAATCGCACAACCGGCCGGACGCGCAGCACAAGAACGCGAACGGCTCGACCGACTACGGCGTGATGCAGATCAACTCGATCCATCTGCCTGTGCTCGCGCAATACGGCATCTCGCAGGGCACGCTGATGGAGCCGTGCAAGAACGTCTATATCGCCGCGTGGCATCTGCGCCGGCAGATGAACAAGTACGGCAATACGTGGCAGGCGGTCGGCGCGTACCACTCCGAAACGCCGGCATTGCGCGACAAGTACTCGCAGCAGATCGTCGCGATTCTGCGTAGCTGGAAGTTGATGCCGGCCGCACGCTAGTACGAGAACTAAAGCGGTTTGCCGGGTTTCTCGTTCGCTGGCGTGCTTTCTTCCGTTTTTTCCTCGTGATTTTCCCCACGAATACGGCCGTGCCTCTCGCCGCCACGATGCTCGCGCGCGGCCCATGGCCGTTTTGATGCACAATGCGGCTTCATGCTGCCGCGACGATCCGTTCGGGCTCGCGCGGCAAAACGGCCAAGCGGTTCATGCAAGGCCGGGCCCGGCATGCCTTCCCATCTTCCTGTTTTCTCCGTACCGCGATGAACCAGCCGCTATTGCCCGTCACCGTGCTCTCCGGTTTTCTGGGCGCCGGCAAGACCACGCTCCTGAACCACATCCTCGCGAATCGCGCCGGTCTGCGCGTCGCGGTGATCGTCAACGATCTCGCCGCCGTCAATATCGATTCGGCGCTCGTGCGTCACGCCGCCGAGTTGTCGCGTGTCGAGGAACAGCTCGTCGAGTTGTCGAACGGCTGCATCTGCTGCACGTTGCGCGACGATCTGCTGAACGAGATCCGCCGCCTCGCGGAAGAAAAGCGCTTCGATGCGCTGCTGATCGAATCGACCGGCGTCGCCGAACCGATGCCGATCGCCGAAACCTTCGCGTTCGTCGACGATGACGGTGCATCGCTATCCGATATCGCGCGGCTCGACACGATGGTGACGGTCGTCGATGCGTTCAACTTCCTGCGCGACTATGCCTCGGCCGAGGCGCTCGCCGAACGCGGCGTCGCCGTCAGCGAAGAAGACGACCGCACGATCGTCGAACTGCTGATCGAGCAGATCGAATTCTGTGACGTGCTCGTCGTGAACAAGGCGGACCTCGTCAGCACGGACGAACTCGCGCGCCTGCAAGGCATCCTCACGCGCATCAACCCGCGCGCGGTGCAGGTGGTAAGCCGCTTCGGCTGCGTGCCGCTCGACCAGGTGCTGAACACGGGGCGCTTCGATTTCGACGAGGCGTCGAGCGCGCCGGGCTGGCTCGCCTCGCTCGATCACGGCCACGACGATGAGCACGGCCACGCGCATCACGGCGAAGCGGACGAATACGGCATCGGCAATTTCATTTATCGCGCGCGCCGGCCGTTTCATCCGCAGCGGCTGTGGGAATTGCTGCATCAGGAATGGAAGGGCGTGCTGCGCAGCAAGGGCTTCTTCTGGCTCGCGACGCGCAATGACATTGCCGGTTCGCTGTCGCAAGCGGGCGGTGCCTGCCGGCATGGTCCGGCGGGCATGTGGTGGGCCGCGCAGGATCGCAGCGAATGGCCCGACGGAGACGACGAACTGAGCGCCGAAATCGCCGCCGACTGGTATGGCGATCTGGACGATACGAGCATCGGCGACCGTCGCCAGGAGCTGGTGTTGATCGGCATCGATATCGATCCGGCCGCGTGGCGCGCGAAATTCGACGCGTGCCTGCTCAGTGACGCCGAATACGCGCTCGGGTCAGAGGCCTGGCGGCAGTTCGACGATCCGTTCCCCGCATGGGACTTCGACGAAGACAATCACGATCATGACGGCGCACAGGGTCACACCCATCACGATCACGGCCACGATTGCGAACACGGCGGAGATGGTCACGGCGAAATCGTGCATCGTCACGACTGAGCACCGGGCGCACCAGGCACAGCGCCCGGCATTTTCCCGCTGGCCGGAAACGAAATCGCGGACGAAAAAAAACCCGCCATGGGCGGGTTTCTAGCGGGTGTCAACTGCCCGGCAGATCGATCTGCTTAGCGCTTGTTGACTGCGTCCTTGAACGCTTTGCCGGCGGTGAACTTGACGGTCTTGGCTGCCGGAATCTTGATGGTTTCGCCAGTCTTGGGATTGCGACCCGTACGCGCTGCGCGCTTACCCGAACCGAAGCTGCCGAAGCCGATCAACTGGACCGCTTCACCCTTCGACACAGCCTTCTTGATCACTTCGAGCAACGTGTCCAGCGTTTCGCCGGTTTGAGCCTTGCTGGCGCCCGTCTGTCCTGCGACAGCGTCGATCAATTCCTGTTTGTTCATTAAGGTTCCTTTCTGAGTTTAGGTTGATACGAACAGCGCGAACGCGCCGATTATACGTGCGCGCACCGCGCCGTCGAGCAGCTGCGGCCCTGATCCCCGAGAATCTCTCGCAGCGGACAGGTGACTGTCCGCCGGCCGTGCTGCCGCTCCCTTCGCGGCGCTTGCTATGATAGCGCAGCGCAAACCCAATCAGGATAAGGGTTTCGAAGATTTGCGCGGTTCTCGGGCCGATCCAGCAAGGAAACCGGAGTTTTCACCTTGGTTAACCCTTAAAACGAGGCTGAAACCCAGTGCTGACGGGGCTTGGCGTTGGTTTTTGCCAACGCAGCACAGATGCGCATCCGCCTTTTTCCGGCGCTCCACGAGCCGCGCGCGCCGGCCACAACGACCGGACCGCTCCTTCGAGCATCCATTTGAGCGTGTTTTCCCGCTGCGCATGACCGATCCGCTGATCCCCGCCGTCCTCGCTTTTCGCGACAACGGCAACCCGTTTTCGCCGCTCTACGACGACATCTATCACAGCGCCGTCGGCGCGCTCGAACAGGCCGAATACGTTTTTCTGCGCGGCAATGCGCTGCCCGGGCGATGGCAGAACCGCCGCACGTTCACCGTGCTCGAAACCGGCTTCGGCATGGGCATCAACTTTCTCGTGACGTGGGCCGCGTGGCGCGCCGATCCGTCGCGTTGCGAGCGGCTGCATTTCGTGTCGATCGAAAAGCATCCGTTCAGCGCCGACGATCTGCGCCGCGTCTATGCGAAGACGCTCTCCGAGCCGCTGATTGCGAGCCTTGCCGATACGCTCGCGCACGCATGGCCGATGCTCGTGCTAGGCACGCACCGGCTCGAATTCGAAGGCGGCCGTGTCGTGCTCACGCTGGTCTTCGCCGATGCGGCCGACAGCCTGCCTGCGTTGCGCCTGCGCGCCGACGCGTTTTATCTCGACGGTTTCGCGCCCGCGAAAAATCCGGAGCTGTGGAGCCCGGTGATCTTCAAGTCGCTCGCGCGCGTCGCGGGCGAGGGCGCGACCTTCTCCACCTACAGCAGCGCCGGCGACGTCAAACGCGCGTTGACACAATGCGGCTTCGAGTATCGCAAGGTCGACGGCTTCGGCTGGAAGCGCGCGATGCTGGTCGGTCACTTCGCGCCGCGCTGGCGGGTGCGCCGTTATGAACCGCCCGCGCCGTTCGCGCATGCCGAGCGGCATGCGGTCGTGATCGGCGCGGGGCTCGCCGGCTGCGCCGTGATCGAACGGCTTGCGGCGCGCGGCTGGCGCGTCACCTCGCTCGAACGGCACGCGTCGGTGGCGCAGGATGCGTCGGGCAATCCCGCGGGCGTTTTCCATCCGATGATCTCGCGCGACGACAGCGTCGCCTCGCGCGTCACGCGCGCCGGTTTCCTCTATACGCTCAATCGCTGGGCCGCGCTCGAAGCGGCCGGTCATCGGCTCGCGCGCGGCGGCGAGGGCCTGCTGCAAATCGCCGCCGATGACGACGAAGCCCGCTCGATCGGCGCTGCAATCGCGACGTTCCGCTATCCGTCCGACTACGTGAGGCCGGTTTCCGCCAGCGAGGCTTCGGCGCTCGCCGGCATGCCGCTCGCGCGCGGCGGCTGGTTCTTTGCGCACGGCGGCTGGATCGATCCGGCCTCGTTATGCGCCGCGCAGTTCGCCGCGGCGGGCGAGCGGCTCGAACGACGCTTCGGCGTCGAGGTCGCGCGGCTCGAACGAACCGGCGACCAGTGGACCGTCTTCGATATCGCGGGCAATGCCGTGGCACGCGCGCCGGTCGTGATCGTCGCCGGTGCGCACGAGGCCGCGCGAATCGCCGGCTTGCGTCATGCGCCGACCCGCAGCATTCGCGGTCAGTTGAGCTTACTGCCGCCGGGCACGGTCGCGCCGCTCGCGCTGCCGGTGATCGGCGAGGGTTACGCGGTGCCGCTCGCGAACGGCGTCACGCTGGCCGGCGCCACTTACGAACTCGACGATCCCGATACGTCGCTGCGAACGGACGGTCATCGTGAGAACATCGAGCGCGTCGCGCAGATGCTGCCCGTGTTCGCGAGCGCGCTCGACGTCGCACAACCGGCGGCAATCGCCGAACTCGCGGGACGCGTGGCGTTTCGCTGCGTCACGAGCGACCGCATGCCGATGATCGGCCAACTCGCCGACGAAGCCGCGGCCGTCCGCGATGCCGCCCGCCTGCGCGGCGCATGGCCGCTCGATCTGCCGCGCGTGGACGGCCTGTACGGCGCATTCGCGTATGGGTCTCGCGGTCTCGTATGGGCGGCGCTTGGCGCGGAACTGATCGCCTCGCAGATCGAAGGCGAGCCGTGGCCGCTCGAACGCGACCTCGCGGAAGACATCGACCCGGCCCGGTTCCTGCTGCGTGGATTGCGGCAGGGAACGGTCGGTTAACCGCCCTCCCTCGTTAACGGTCGCGGTCGCGGTCGCAACCGCACGCTGCGTGATCGTCGCATGCTGTTGCCGTATACGCCGCTGCGGTTCATCCCGACGGTTAACCCGGTTAACTCGCAACGCAGGTTATCCACCAGCCCCTGTGGATAACCGCGCGGTTAACCGGCGCAAGTCGTGTGGAACCGTTGTGGACGTAAACGGGGTAACTCGCGCGTCGCCGAAAAACGCAAAAAGTTGCCCGCGTATACCTGCCGCTGCCGCACACGCTGTGCATCCGGTTATGCGGCCGGTAATTGGCTGATTCGTTTCGGTAAACCCGAGTTATCCACAGAAAGCGAGGCAGCTTGTTAACTGTTACTACGTATACATACGGTAAACCAGTAAACAACGAAGGCAGAGGCTGACGCCCCGCCCATCGACTGGCGCAATTCCGTCAAAACATCGCTGGACTTCACCGGTTCTATGCGGAAACGCACATGAAAAACACACAGGCAGCGCTCAAGCTCGCAATCCGCGCCGGCTATTTTTCATGAGTAAAACGGTCGCTTTTTCCTCTTGTCACCGTTTGTCACGAAGATCGCGTACGTTTTTACCGTTTTGCCTGCGAGTTGGTGCCTTTTCGGTTGAGACAGAAAAAGCTATGGCACAATCGCCGTTCTTTTCCGCGTTGTGCCCCCCGTATCTGGCGGCACGCATTGCAACGGAACGGTGCCGGTCAAACAGAATCTGATTCAAAGTCGACGGCGTTCTTTCACCGTACCGGTTGCTATAGCCGCATCCGTGAACGTGCCGGATTCTTCGCGGTTCTTTTCCGGCCGCGGCGCATGCCGATCATCCGATCATTGAAACTCGCAACGCTGACTTCGCGAAGCGAGATTGCGACAGTGGGCGTTGACCGCTCGCTCGCCGGCGTCTGCGCCGGTTCGTGTCGTCTGCCGTTGCTGACAAGGAGAACCCATCACGATGAATTCGGCGTTTTCGTTTCTTCCAGCGTGGCCGCTTTCGCCCGACGCCATCTTTTGGGCCGGACTTGCCTTGCTTGCCGCCGGGCTGTGCGGCGAGTTGTGTTATCGCGCATGGCGTTTACCGCGCATTTCCGGTTATGCGGTGATCGGTCTCGTTGCCGGCGCGGCCGGTTTCGGCGTGATCGACGCCGATGCCGCGCGCGCCGCGCGGCCGTTGCTCGACGTCGCGCTCGGCCTGCTGCTGTTCGAACTCGGCAGCCGGCTCGATCTGCGCTGGATCCGCCGTAATCCGTGGCTGATCCTGTCGAGCGTCGCCGAAGCCACGCTGACTTTCGTGCTGGTCCTGCCGGTTCTGCTGTTCCTGAACGTGCCGCTGATGGTGGCGACCGTGCTGGCCGCGATCGCAATGGCGACGTCGCCGGCGATGGTGATCCAGCTGAAAACGGAATTGCGCGCGGAAGGGCAGGTCACGCAGCGTCTGCTGACGCTGACCGCGCTGAACAGCATGTATGCGGTGGTGATCGAAAAGCTCGTCTCGAGCTGGCTGCATCAGGAGGTATACGGCAATGTCTTCGCGACCATCCTGCAGCCGCTGTATCTGCTGATCGGCTCGCTCGTGCTCGCGTATCTGCTTGCGCGCACCTGCACGTTCTTCTATCGGCGCCTGAACATGCACGACGAGCATTCGTTCGTCGCGCTGTTCGGTCTCGTGCTGCTCGCGATCGCGGTTGCGCATCTGTTCAAGCTGTCGACGATTCTCGCGTTGCTCGCCGCGGGCATCATCGTGAAAAATCATGAGGCTCGTCCGCAGTTGTGGCCGCAGCATTTCGGCACGGCCGGCTGGCTGCTGACCGTGATCCTGTTCGTGCTAACGCTGACCGCGTTCGAATGGCGGCACATCGCGCTCGGCGGTGTTGCGGCGCTGGGGCTGATAGTGGCGCGGCTGGTGGCGAAGCTGGTCGGTGTGCTCGCGTTCGCCAAGCCGAGCGGCCTGAACTGGAAGCAGGGCGTGGCGCTCGGCCTGTCGTTGTCGCCCATGTCGGCGCTGGCTTATCTGCTCGTCGACGACACCTACAACCTTTATCCGAACTTCGATCCGCAATTGCGCGCCATCGTGATGTGTTCGATTTTCGTGCTGCAGATTCTCGGGCCGTGGCTCGTGTATCGCAGTCTCGCGCTCGTCGCCGAACGGCGCGAAGAGTAAGCGGGAACCCAACATGAGCGCGGCGTGGGAAGACGGCGGCGCCGGACTCGCGAAGCCGTTTTAAACTCATCCGTTTCAAACGACCTGACTCAGGGGACGCCATGTCACTCGAACCCTTCATCGATTCGAAGCCGTTCACATTCGGCATCGAACTCGAAATGCAGATCGTCAATACGCATGACTATGATCTGACCAAGGCCGGCTCGGATCTGCTGCGTCTTATCAAGGACGAAAAAATCCCCGGCAACATCACGCCGGAAATCACCGAAAGCATGATCGAGCTGTCGACCGGCATCTGTACGTCGCATGAGCAGGCCGTGGCCGATCTGCGCCAGATTCGCGACACGCTTGTCTCCGCGGCCGATCATCTCAATGTCGGCCTGTGCGGCGGCGGCACGCATGCTTTCCAGCAATGGAGCGAGCGGCAGATCGTCGATACGCCGCGTTTTCAGTATCTTTCCGAGCTATACGGTTATCTGGCGAAGCAGTTCACGGTGTTCGGCCAGCACGTGCACATCGGTTGCCCGGATGCGAACAGCGCGCTGTATCTGCTGCATTCGATGTCGCGTTTCATCCCGCATTTCATCGCCTTGTCCGCTTCGTCGCCGTTCGTGCAGGGCGTCGATACCGGTTTCCATTCGGCGCGGCTCAATTCGGTGTTCGCGTTTCCGTTGTCGGGCCGCGCGCCGTTCGTGCTCACGTGGGACAGCTTCGAGGAATATTTCTCGAAGATGGTCCACACCGGCGTGGTCAACAGCATGAAGGACTTTTACTGGGACATCCGTCCGAAGCCCGGCTTCGGCACGATCGAAGTACGTGTGATGGATACGCCGTTTTCGGTCGACCGCGCTGCGGCGATCGCCTGCTACATCCAGACGCTCGCGCGGCATCTGCTGCTCGACAAGCCGATCGCGCCGAAGGAGGACGACTACCTTGTCTATACCTTCAACCGCTTCGAGGCCTGCCGTTTCGGTCTCGGCGGCACCTGCATCAATCCGCAAACGGGCGAACGCAAGACGATTTCCGAGGACATCCTCGAAACGCTCGAACTGATCGGCGCGCATGCCGAAACGCTGGGCTCGACCAATGCGCTGACTGAAATCGGCGCGATTGCGCGCGGCCAGATCAACGATGCAACCTGGCTGCGCAGCGTGTTTGCGCGGGAAAAGTCCTTGCACGAAGCGGTGCGGCAGCAGTGTCTGCAATGGCGCGCCTAGTCGCGAGGTCATTCACAAAATCGCGCTCGCGAGTGTCATTTACGTAACGTTTCAGGGAAACCCGCCTCGTGCGGGTTTTTTTTTGTAATGTCTTTTAAAAAATTTTTGCCCGTGACCCCCTTCAGGTTTTTCCAAAGTTTACGTATACAAGCGTAGTAGTCGTTAACAAGCATTGCCTGAGGCTGTGGACAACTGAATAATTCCTTGCAAAGTCAACGCGCTGCGGAAATGATAACGAGGTATCGCGAAATGGGCTTCGACCTTGTCGGACAAGGACGGACAGGAAGCGGTCAGGTATTGTCCGGGGCGTTATCGGGAAATGTTGCACAGGCTATCCAAACGTTTTCCCCTGGTTATCCACAGAGTGGGTTGGGTAAGTTAGCTGTACGATTTGCCGACCTCGCATAGAATGTCGTTTTCAACCGCTAGCGGTTTGCCGGGCGGTAAATTTTTGAGATAGTTGAACCACCGGTTTCGTCAGCAGTCAGTCGAAGCTACCCCACACACGCAACGGGCGCGGTCGGCAAGCAGTTTGCCGGCATCGCACAAAAGCGGTAAATAAACGAATCGAAGATTATGAGCGAAGGTGTATACGGAGAACAGGCAGCTGGGCGTGTGACCCACAGCCTCTTGCGATTGAGCACGGCGATGCGCAGCCAGGCTTGGGAATGGGCGGAAGGCGCAGGCCTCACGCCGACCCAGGGCGAAATCCTCGTGCTGTTGATGCAGCGCAAAGGGCCGATGCGTCTCGGCGAGATTGCCCGCGAAACGGCGCTGACCGCCGCGACCACCAGCGATGCGGTCAGCACGCTCGAGACCAAGGGTCTTGTCGAAAAGCGCCGCGCCCTCGACGATGGCCGTGCCCTTGCTGTCCGTCTGACTTCGCGTGGCCGCACGGCCGCGAAGCGCGCGGCCCAGTGGCCCGACTTCCTGAGCAAGGCAGTGGGCACGCTGCGTGAAGAAGAGCAGGCCGTGTTCTATCGCACGCTGCTCAAGACCATCCATCAGCTCGAGGCGCAGGACACGATTCCGGCGCACCGCATGTGCCTGAGCTGCTCGCATTTCCAGCCGAGCAAGAATCCGAAGAAGACGCCGCATCACTGCGCGCTGCTCGACCTGAACATGGCGGACACCGATCTGCGTCTCGACTGCTCCGTGCACGAAAAGGCGGACGTCGCTACCCAGAAGAAGAACTGGAAGATTTTCGCGGTCTAACGCGGCGTCTTTCGGGGCGATCGGGACCATTCGCTATCATGGCCTCGCGGGTCCGGCGGCCGGCGTAAGCCGGCTGTCGGACGGCTGGCGGTCGCGCAATGACAGGCCGGCGGCATGTCGTTGCACGGCAAGTCGTTAGTTAACCTGAAGGTGGGACAGGGCGATGAATCGCGAAGTACTGGCCATTCGTCATGTGCACTTCGAGGATCTGGGCAGTCTCGAGCTGGTGCTCGGCGAGCGCGGGCGTCCGGTCCGTTATCTCGACGTGGGACTTGCCCGTATCGAGGCGCCGAATCCCGTCTCCGCTTCGTTGATGGTCGTGCTCGGCGGCCCGATCAGCGCAACCGGCGACGCGCTTTATCCCACACTCGTGCCGCTGCTCGCGATGATCGAAAAGCGCATCGCGGCCGGTCTGCCGACGCTCGGCATCTGTCTCGGCGCGCAACTGATCGCGCGTGCGCTCGGTGCGCGCGTTTATCCCGCAGGCCATACCGAACTCGGCTGGACGCCGCTCACGTTGACCGACGCCGGCCGCGCTTCGCCGCTGCGTCATCTGGATGGCGCGCAGACGTCGATGCTGCATTGGCATGGTGATACCTTCGATCTGCCCGCCAACGCGACGCGTCTTGCTTCGACACCCGCCTGCGAAAACCAGGCGTTCACCTGGGGCGATCACGTGCTGGGTTTGCAATGTCATCCGGAAATCCGCAGCGATCGCTTCGAACCATGGCTGATCGGCAATGCGGGCGAACTGATCGGGCATGGCATCGATGCGCGCCAGTTGCGTGCCGATACCGCGCAATTCGGCCCGGCCCTCGAAGCCGCCGCCTGCCGCATGTTCGGCGAATGGCTCGATCAGGTCGAAACCCAAGCCTGAGCCCAGATTCATGCAGTAAACCGCTTGCGGTGCTATGCTCGGTTGCTCTCGGGTTTTCACTGGGCAAATCCATGAGCGCGCTTTTCTCTCCGCTCACGCTGCGTAGCGTGACGCTTCCCAACCGTATCGTTGTTTCCCCGATGTGCCAGTACTCCGCCGAACGCGGCGAAGCGACCGCATGGCACATGATCCACCTCGGCAGTCTCGCCTTGTCCGGCGCGGCGATGCTGTGCATCGAAGCGACCGCGGTCGAGCCCGATGGCCGCATCACGCCCGGCGATCTCGGCTTGTGGGACGACGCAACCGAAGAAGCGCTGGTGCCGGTGCTGGCCGCGATTCGCAAGCATTCGTCCATCAGCGTGACGATGCAGCTGTCGCATGCGGGCCGCAAGGCGTCGAGCCATGTGCCGTGGGACGGCGGTCAACTGATTCCGGTGTCGCAAGGCGGCTGGCTGCCGCATGCGCCGTCGGCGTTGCCGCACAAGGCCGGTGAAGAGCCGCCGCTGGCGCTCGACGTCGGCGGTCTGAGGCGGATTCGCGAAGCCTTTGCGGCTTCCGCGCGGCGTGCCGCGCGCCTCGGCATCGACGCACTCGAAGTGCATGCGGCGCATGGTTATCTGCTGCATCAGTTCCTCTCGCCGGTCGCCAATCAGCGCAGCGACGAATACGGCGGCTCGCTCGAAAACCGCATGCGTTTCCCGCTCGAAATCTTCGACATCGTGCGCGCCGCATTCCCGGCCGACAAACCCGTTGGCGTGCGCGTGTCGGCAACCGACTGGGTCGAAGGCGGCTGGACGCTCGAAGACACGATCGCCTTTGCGCACGAACTGCAAAAGCGCGGCTGCGACTGGATCGATGTGTCATCGGGCGGCGTGTCGCCATTGCAGAGAATTCCGCTCGAACCGGGCTATCAGATTCCGTTCGCGAAGGCTGTCCGGCATGCGACCGGTCTCGCGACGATCGGCGTCGGGCTCATCACCGATCCGCTGCATGCCGAGCAACTGATCGAAGCGGGCGACGCCGACCTGATCGCCATCGCTCGCGGTCTGCTGTACAACCCGCGCTGGCCGTGGCATGCCGCCGCGCAACTCGGCGCTACGGTCGATGCGCCGCCGCAGTACTGGCGTTCGCAACCGCGCGATCAGAAGGCCCTGTTCGGCGACATATCGTTCGGTCAACGCTAACGTAGCGCAGCTTGAAACGAACGCGCCGGCGACGGTTGAACGAAGCCGCAGTCAGCGTGTAGGATGCCGGTTGTGGCGCTTCGGCGTCGCAAGTCGACGCGGCGCTCGCAGGGCGCCGCGTTTGCTATCCGCGTCAGAAAAGCTGCGTGCAAAACGTGTCTCTGACGATTGCCGGACTTCATCCCAGTTCTTCACAAGGATTCATTCAATGAATTCACGCAGGATCGCCGTGCGCCGTTCGGGTGTGCACGGCAAGGGCGTGTTTGCACTCGAACCGATTGCGGCCGGCGAGCGGCTCATCGAATACAAGGGCGAGCGGATCTCCTGGAAAGAAGCGCTGCGCCGTCATCCGCACAATCCGGCTGAGCCGAATCATACGTTCTACTTCGCGCTGGACAACGGCAAGGTGATCGACGGCAAGGTGAACGGCAATAGCGCGCGCTGGATCAATCACTCGTGCGCGCCGAACTGCGAGGCCGAGGAAATCGACGGTCACGTGTACGTGCATGCGCTGCGCGATATCGCGGAAGGCGAGGAAGTCTTTTACGACTACGGGCTCGTGATCGACGCGCGTCAGACGAAAAAGCTCAAGAAGGAATACGAATGCCGTTGCGGCGCGCGCAAGTGCCGCGGCACGATGCTGGCGCCGCCGGCGAAGGGCAAGAGCGGCGGTGCCAAGGCCGACAAGCCAGGCAAGTCCGGCAAGTCCGGCAAGACGACGAAGAAATCGAAGAAGAAATGAGGCAAGGCGTGAGCGCCTCGGTCGAACCGGGCGTTCACGTCCTGCTGCTGTCGGATAGTCAGATATCCACCGGCGCCGAGGGCGCCGTTTTTTTCGCCACGCGCCGCGCGTCGGCGTCCGCGACGCCGGCAGGCACCTCGGCGCGCATCAGTGGCACCCGCACGATGAAACGTGCGCCGCCTTCGGGTGCGTCCTCGTAATGCACGCTGCCGTGATGCAGCACCATGATGTCGTGGACGATCGCCAGACCCAGGCCCGCGCCGCTATCCACGCCGGCTTCGCTCTGGCCGTCGCCGCGGAAAAACCGCTTGAACAGATCGGCCTGCTGCGCGCGGGGCACGCCCGGCCCATTGTCTTCGACGACGATCTCCGCCATGCGCAGCTCGTCGATCAGCGTCTGCGAAACGGTCACGGTGATACGAGCGCCGTCGATGCGCGACGGCGGCACGTACTTCAGCGCGTTATCGAGCAGATTCGCGATCACTTCATGCAGCAGCACCGGGTTGCCGCGCGCCGTCAGCGGATGATCGTTCGAGGGATCGTCGAGACGCTGGAAGCCGAGGTCAACCTGCACGGCAAGCGCGCGCGGCACCCATTCCGCACCTGTGTCGAACGCGAGCGCGGCCATATCGACATTGACGAAGCGTGCCGCCTGTTCGCCCGGCTCGGCCCGCGCGAGCGACAGCAACTGATTCGACAGCCGCACCGCGCGGTCGGCCGCGGCGCGCAACTCTCGTACGGCGGCGAGCGTCTGCTGCGGATCGCGCGCGACCGCCGCCTGTTCCGCATGCAGCTTCACGGCGGTGAGCGGCGTGCGCAGCTGATGCGCGGCGTCGGCGATGAATTTGCGCTGCGCGTCGAGCGCGGTTTTCAGGCGGTCGAGCAGCGCGTTCAGTGCGCCGGTAAGCGGACGGATTTCGACGGGCACATAGGTTTCGTCGACCGGTTCGAGCGACGTGTGCGTCTGCCGGTTCAGCGAATCGGCGAGGGCGGTGAGCGGATTGAGCTGCTGATTGACGACGCGCCAGACGATGACCCAGCCGGCCAGCAGCAGCAACAGCAGCGGCATCATGATCGCGACCAGAAACTCGGCGGCGATGCGGAACCGGTGATGCACGGCCTGACCGACTTCGATGATGATCGGATTGCCCTTCGGCTGGTCGACCCGCACTTGCGCGACCCGTACCGTCACGCCTTCATGCTGGGTTTCGAATACATACGCATAGTGCATACGGCGCACGTTGATGCCTTGCAGCGGCAGATTGCTGTCGCCGGCGATTTCGGTGTCGCCGTTGCTGATCCGGTAGACGAGATGCTCGACCGGATCGGAGAACATCGCCTGCGCGAGCGG
Organism: Paraburkholderia sp. Ac-20336; assembly: GCF_017105025.1. NCBI lineage: Bacteria > Pseudomonadati > Pseudomonadota > Betaproteobacteria > Burkholderiales > Burkholderiaceae > Paraburkholderia > Paraburkholderia sp. Ac-20336. Next base: position 35,295 of record NZ_JAAGPS010000009.1, read on the forward strand.
CGGCACCGTGATCGGCGCTTCGGGTCCGGCAATCTGGATCTGTTTGGAGATCGCGGTGGCGAGGTCGGCGAGCGAGCGGTCGACGACATGCTGCGTGTACTGCCAAGCCAGCCAGTAAGCGATCAGGCCGCTCATCAGCGCGAGCAGCGAAAGGGGAGCAGCGAGGCGCCGCAGCAGCGTGCGGCGCAGACTATTAGCGGCCGGCTGGGGCATGGTCGTACGCGCGGGGTAGGGACAACGGCGCGAGGCGCCCTGAAATGTTCCGGAGGCCGGCAGGCCGCACACCCGGCACGAGGTGTGTGCCGCACCGGTCCGGCGCCGTCGGGCCGCGACGCAATGCGCGGCCCGTACGACGATTATGCCGCCTGGCGGATTTCCTGCAACAGGTAGCCGAAGCCACGCACGGTGACGATTTCGACACGGCAGTTCTCGAGTTTCTTGCGCACCCGGTGCACGTAGACTTCGATCGCGGTGTCGCCGAGATCGCCGCCGAAGTGCGTGAGGTGATCCTGCAATTGCGCCTTGCTGACCACGCGGCCATGACGCAGCAGCAGCATTTCGAGCACCGCGAATTCGCGCGGCGACAGTTCGAGCGGCTTGTCGTCGTTGAAGATGCGGCGATCGACGCCCGACAGGCGCACGCCGCCGAGCGACACTTCCGGACGCGGCATGTCGCCGTGCGGACCGCTGCGGCGCATCACCGCGCGAATGCGTGCTTCGAGCTCGGCGGGTTCGAACGGCTTCAGCATGTAGTCGTCGGCGCCGGAATTGAGACCTTGCACGCGGTCGTTCAGCTCGTCGCGCGCGGTGAGGATGATGACCGGCGTATGGCGATTGCTCTGGCGGAAACGCGCGAGCAGCGTCATGCCGTCGATGCCCGGCAGACCGAGATCGAGGATCACGAGTTCGTGGCGGTTTTGCGTGAGGGCCTGTTCGGCGAAGATGCCGTCATGGACCATGTCGACGGTGAAACCGGCTTGTTCGAGACTGCTTTGGATGCCGCGTGCGATGGGACGGTCATCTTCAATCAGAAGGAGTCGCATGGATTTCGCTCAAGTACAATGGGTTTAGGCGTTTGGGCAAGCGGTTCGCCGGGGCGCCTGCTGCACAGGCAGCGTGCGAAGCGGCGGAAAGCGCGCCGCGAAGCAGCTGCCGAGCCGCCCTGGAACGCCTTGCTAGCCATCACGAAGTCATGTCCGAGATCACCATTCACGAACTGGAAGCCGCGATCAACTTCTGGCGTGCCCGCTCGCCTTCAAGCGGCGACGAACTCGTTCTGTGCAAGGAGGCAAGCGCGCTCTCCAAGCCGTATGCGCTGCTGATTGTACAGCGTCAGCAGTCGCTATCACTGGATCGTTTCGACCCGATTGCAAAGCAGGCATGGGAATCTTACGTTCGACTTAATAATAGCCTGTAGAACTGAAGGTTTGACCAGGGGATAGCCTGCATTGTCCTTTCATTTCGATCCGATTGTTTGATGCGCGGCGTATAAACGCGCGTGAGACACCGCGAATTTTTTGTATTGCGCGGTAATACCTTTGATAAACGCGGCGACTCGAATTGCATCGCGATCCGCGTGAAAAAGACGGATGCGAATGTAGAGCGGGCGGTGCATCTAAATGGCACGAAACTGTCGTTATTTTGTATAAATGTGCAATAATTTCGCGTTAAATAACGATTCAATGCGGAATATTCACATGCTGGAACTCGATCACTTCGATCTCGCGCTGCTGGACGTATTGCAGCGCTTTGGGCGGGCTACGCATCAGCAACTGGCCGAGCAGGTGCCGCTGTCGCCGTCGCAGATCGGGCGGCGTTTGCAGCGGCTGGAGCAGGTGGGCGTCGTCGACGGCTACCGCGTCGTACTGCGTCCGGAAAAACTCGGGCTCGGCGTCACCGCGTTTACGAGCCTCAAACTGAAGCACCACGGCGATTCGATCATCGAGCAGTTTCAGCAGCAGATCGACGCGCTGCCGGAAGTGCTCGAATGTCATGCGGTGGTTGGGGATGCCGATTATCTGCTGCGCATCGTTGCACCGGACCTGAACTACCTGTCGACGTTCGTGATGAAGAAGCTCATGCGCGTGCCCGGTGTCGACAGCGTGCGCTCGAACATCGTGCTGACCACGTTCAAGCGCAATGGGCCGTTACCGCTCGGGCATCTGGCGCCGGGAGCGGCCGCGGTTTGATGATGTGGAAGGGGCGGTGGTAAGTTCGCGGCCGTTTCGCCTCGCTTGCCGTCGGAGGAGCGATACCCGGGCGGGCCGCGACGCGTGGCACGCTGCGGCCCATGACATCGCTGGAAACTTATGCAGCCTGTTCCGCGTCGTTCAGCAGATCGACGTAGGCGACCGGCACCAGATCCGCTTCCGCTACGCCGAGGCTTCTGAACATCTCCTGCGCTTCGGCGTGACCGCTTTCCTCGTCGTCGTCCTGCGCGAGCACCACTTCGAGTTCGATGAAATCGCCGAGACCGTCGACGCGGTCCAGGTGAATCCGCGTGCGCCCGCTCAGATACACATGCCGTTCCTTCGTGACGATGCCGCGCGTGGTCAGCGCGGTCGCGAGCAATGCATGCATCGCTTCGGGGTTCGTCACGGGACTGCGCGTGTAGTACGAGGCCTTCGGGCCGTCGCGGTCGTCACGCTGATAGAAGATCAGCTCGGCCGGCGTGCCGTCGTCGAACTGGCGCAGCTTCAGGCGGCCGCGCGGCACGTCGTAGAAAAAATCCTGCTGGCGGAAGATCAGCGGAGCCTCTGTCGCGAGTTGCGCGGCGCGCTCGCGCAGTTGCTCGAAATGCTGGGCGCGGGCTTTGATTTCGATGTTGCGTGCCATGTCAGGCTCCTGTCGATGGATGGAATGGCCGGCGGCTTCCCCGGGTTGCCGTGGTTGCCGCAGAGAAGCCGCCGGGAAAAACGAAGTCGGGCGGAACGGGAAATCGTATGAGGCGGGTGAGCAGGCACAAACGTTCAATCTAGCAAAAACTGTGTGACGGTATGGTTTCAGCCCGCAAGCAAAGTAGGGCAGCGGCGTGGCGGTCGAGACAGGTCGACATGACCGTGATGTGGCGCATTTTGCACCGACGTGTTTTCCGTCTTTTCGCCGGTTACGCCGCTTGCTGCATCCCTTATGGCATTAGCGCGCCTCATATCGCGAGGGATGGCGAAGTGCTCGCGCAATGCCGGATCGGCGCCACGCAACCTCGCGGGCGCGGACCTCGGGCCGTTCAGGCCGTTTTAGCTGCGAAATTCAATTTGCCCACTGCTGCTCGATCAGCTTCAGCGCGGCCGCAATCGCCGGTTCGTCCTTGCGCTCGTCGAGCGTGATGAAGCTGAGCTGGGTCGGCACGGTGATTCCCTCGACGATCGTCAGCGCGTGCGCATGGGCTTCGGCAATCGCGGTCGCGTCGCGCGCCAGCGTGAGGCCGACGCCCGACTTGACGAGATCGAGCATCGACGGCTCCTGGTCCACTTCGGCCACCTTGAGCGGCTTCACGCCGGCCTCGCCGAAGCAGCGCGACAACAGGCGGTTGTGCGCCGACGCGGGCGGCGTCCAGATCCACGGCAGCGCGGCGAGCGAGCGCCAGTCGCGCGCGCCCTTCACGCGGTCTTTCCAGCCGGCCGGCGCGAGCACGCGGTACTGGAAATGCGTGAGCGTCACCGCGTGACACGCGGGGCCGTCGCGCGGCTCGTCGTCGGACGGCAGGCCGATGTAATAGCCGACGTCCAGCTCGCCCGCGCGAATCTGTTCGAGCACCCAGCCCGACATGCCGTGGCGCAGCGCGGTTTCGATCCGCGGCCAGGTTTCCACGAGCTGCTTCAGAAAGCCGCCGAGGCGCAGGAATTCGGGGTCGAGAATCGTGCCGATGCGCAGACGTCCGCGCACTTCCTGGCGCAGCGACTGCGCGGCGCGTTGCACGTCGGCGGCGGCTCCAAGTGCGCGTTCGGCATGCGGCAGCAGCGCCTGGCCGTCGCGCGTGAGCGTTAGTCCGTGCGAGGTCCGCGTGAACAGCGTCACGCCGAGCGCCTCCTGCAGGTGCTTGATTTGCAGGCTGACGGCGGGTTGGGTCAGATGCAGTTGCACTGCGGCGCGCGTGAGATTGCCCTCGCGTGCGACGGTGACGAAGGCCCGGAGCAGAGTCAGATCCATAGCCTGATATTAGCGCGGCTTATAGCTCATTTGAGCAATATTCATTGGATTTGTCTCGCCAAAGCGCCGTACGCTTGGCGTTCAGCACGCTCGCAGAGGCGCTGCATGCGCCACGCGCGTTATCCACGCCGGGCTAAACGACATCACCGGAACACCACAGGAAGAGGAAAGAGATGAGCGAGACATATGTACAAACCGCGCAGGACGGGACCGGGCGCGGCGCGGCCGGCGCCCGTGTGCTGGGCCATTTCATCAACGGCCGGGCGGTGGACGGCACGAGCGGCCGTTTCGGCGATGTCTTCAATCCGGCGCTCGGCAGCGTGAGTGCCCGCGTGCCGCTCGCGAGCGTCGCCGAGGTGGATGCGGCGGTCGCCGCCGCCAAAGCCGCTTTCCCCGCGTGGAGCGAAACCGCGCCGATCAAACGGGCGCGTGTGCTGTTCAGGTTCAAGGAATTGCTCGACCGTCACCACGATGAACTCGCCGAGTTGATTACGCGCGAACACGGCAAGGTGTTTTCCGATGCGAAGGGCGAGGTGATGCGCGGCATCGAGATCGTCGAATTCGCGTGCGGCATTCCGAATCTGCTGAAGACCGACTTCACCGACCAGATCGGCGGTGGTATCGACAACTGGAATCTGCGTCAGCCGCTCGGTGTGGTCGCCGGCATCACGCCGTTCAATTTCCCGATGATGGTGCCGAGCTGGATGTTCCCGGTCGCGATCGCGTGCGGCAACACCTTCGTGCTGAAGCCGTCCGAACGCGATCCGTCGGCCTCGATCCGGCTTGCCGAACTGCTGAAGGAAGCGGGTCTGCCGGACGGCGTGTTCAACGTCGTGCATGGCGACAAGGTCGCGGTCGATGCGTTGCTCGTGCATCCCGAAGTGAGCGCGCTGTCGTTCGTCGGCTCGACGCCGATCGCCGAATACATCTACACGGAAGGCACGAAGTACGGCAAGCGCGTGCAGGCGTTGGGCGGTGCGAAGAACCACCTCGTCGTGATGCCCGACGCCGATCTCGATCAAGCCGTCGATGCGTTGATCGGCGCTGCGTACGGTTCGGCGGGCGAGCGCTGCATGGCGATTTCGGTGGCGGTCGCGGTGGGCCATATCGCCGATGAACTGATCGAGCGTCTGACGCCGCGCGTGAAGAGCCTGAAGATTCTCAACGGCATGGAAGTCGCCGCCGAGATGGGGCCGCTCGTGACCGGCGCGCATCGCGACAAGGTGGCCGGCTATATCGACGCCGGCGTGGCGGCGGGCGCGAAGCTCGTCGTCGATGGGCGCGGTCATCAGGTGGCGGGCCACGAGAACGGCTTCTTCCTCGGCGGCACGCTATTCGACGACGTGACGACCGAGATGAAGATCTATCGCGAGGAAATTTTCGGGCCGGTGCTGTGCGTGGTGCGCGTGCCGGACTTCGCATCCGCGGTCGCGCTGATCAACGCCAACCAGTTCGCGAACGGCGTGTCGCTGTTTACGTCCGATGGCGGCATTGCGCGCGCGTTCTCGCGGCAGATCGAGATCGGCATGGTGGGCATCAACGTGCCGATTCCGGTGCCGATGGCCTGGCATTCGTTCGGCGGCTGGAAGAAGTCGCTGTTCGGCGATCATCACGCGTATGGCGAAGAGGGCGTGCGCTTCTATACGCGCTATAAGAGCATCATGCAGCGCTGGCCCGACAGCATCGCGAAGGGCGCTGAATTCACGATGCCGGTCGCGAAGTAGTCTGTCGTAAGCATAAAAATGAACATAAAAATGCTTAGGAGACTGAATGATGAGTCATAGCGAAAGTACGTCCACGGCCTCGCGGCGGCTCGAAGGCGAATTCGACTACATCATTGTCGGCGCCGGCACTGCGGGCTGCGTGCTGGCGAACCGGCTCACCGGAGATCCCGACGTCAGCGTGCTGCTGCTCGAAGCGGGCGGCAAGGACGATTACCACTGGATTCACGTGCCGGTCGGCTACCTGTATTGCATCGGCAATCCGCGCACGGACTGGCTCTACAAGACGCAGGCGGAAGCGGGACTCAATGGCCGCGCGCTGTCGTATCCGCGCGGGCGCGTGTTGGGCGGCAGTTCGTCGATCAACGGCATGATCTATATGCGCGGCCAGCGCGAGGACTACGACGAGTGGGCGCGCGTGACCAACGACCGTTCGTGGTCGTGGGATGCAGTGCTGCCGGTCTTCAAACGCAGCGAAGATCACCACGGCGGCGCCAACGAATCGCACGGCGCGGGTGGCCCGTGGCGCGTCGAAAAGCAGCGCCTGAAGTGGCAGATTCTCGAAGAGTTCGCGCAAGCCGCGCAGCAAACCGGCATTCCCGCAACGGACGACTTCAATCGCGGCGACAACACCGGTGTCGGCTATTTCGACGTCAACCAGAAGCGCGGCATTCGCTGGAATGCGTCGAAGGCGTTTCTGCGGCCCGCCGTGAAGCGGCCGAATCTCACGGTCATGACCGGCGCGCATACGCAGCGGGTCGTGTTCGAGGGACGCCGCTGCACGGGTGTCGAATATCGTGGCGGCGAGGTCGACTATCTCGCCCGGGCGCGTTGCGAAGTCATTCTTGCCGCGGGCGCGGTCAACTCGCCGCAACTGCTCGAACTGTCCGGCGTCGGCGATGGCGCGCGTCTTCAGAAGCTCGGCATCGAGGTCGTTCACGATCTGCGCGGCGTTGGCGAAAATCTGCAGGATCATTTGCAGCTGCGCATGGCTTATAAGGTCGAGGGCGTGCGCACGCTCAACACGATGACCGCGCACTGGTGGGGCAAGCTCATGATCGGCATGCAGTACGCGTTGTTCCAAAGCGGGCCGATGTCGATGTCGCCGTCGCAACTCGGTGCGTTCGCCAGGTCCGATCCCGACGATCGTTCGCTCACACGCCCCGATCTCGAGTACCACGTGCAGCCGCTTTCGCTCGATCGCTTCGGTGAGCCGCTGCATCGCTTCAATGCATTCACGGCGTCGGTGTGCCAATTGCGTCCCACGTCGCGCGGCAGTATCCATATTGGATCGGCCGACGCATCGGCGCCGCCGTTGATCGCGCCGAACTATCTCTCCACCGATTACGACCGCCACGTCGCCGCGAACGCATTGCGTCTCACGCGCCGCATCGCCGCGGCGCCCGCGCTTGCGCGCTATCGGCCGCAGGAGATTCTGCCGGGCATCCAGTATCAAAGCGAAGCCGAGTTGCAGCAGGCCGCGGGCGCGGTCGGCACGACGATCTTCCATCCGGTCGGCACCTGCCGTATGGGCACGAGCGACGATCCCGCCGCGGTCGTCGACAACCGCCTGCGGGTTATCGGCGTCGAGGGCTTGCGTGTCGTCGATGCGTCGGTGATGCCGAACATCACGTCGGGCAACACGAATTCGCCGACGCTGATGATCGCCGAGCGCGCGAGTGCGATGATTCGCGAAGATCGCCGCGCACGCGTAAGTGGCAGCATGTCCGCGCAAAACAGCATGTCTGCGCCTCTGTCGGCGCTGTGATGGACGTGTCGCTTGCGCACGGCGACCGCTCGGTCCACTTTCACTAAGTGCAAATCCCAATGAATGCGCTGCATCATTGGCGCGACAATGATAGCCATGCTGCGTGCTGCGCCATGGATTACCGTCCGGATTGGTGCAGTACGCCAACGATCGGCAAGGGGGTGCCGTCGTTCATAAAACGTCGCGCGGAGCTTCGCGCGAAAAGATCGTAGTGCTTCGCCTAACTCCGTATGGAAGGGAACATGATTCTCGGCGATACGATTCTCGAAACGCGCGGCCTCACCCGTGAGTTCAAAGGCTTTGTTGCCGTGAACGGCGTGAACCTGCGCGTGCGCCGTGGTTCGATCCATGCGCTGATCGGCCCCAACGGAGCAGGCAAGACCACCTGCTTCAATCTGCTCACCAAATTTCTCGAACCCACCGCGGGTCAGATCGTTTTCAACGGTGTCGATATCACCAGCGAACGTCCCGCGCAGATCGCGCGGCGGGGCATCATCCGTTCGTTCCAGATTTCCGCGGTATTTCCGCATCTGACGGCATTGCAGAACGTGCGCGTTGGTTTGCAGCGCTCGCTCGGCACCGCATTTCACTTCTGGAAGAGCGAGCGCACGCTGCGGCGCCTGAACGATCGCGCGATGGACCTGCTGACCCAGGTCGGTCTGACCGATTTCGCCGACGTGCTGACGGTCGAACTTGCCTACGGCCGCAAGCGCGCGCTCGAAATCGCCACCACGCTCGCGATGGAACCGGAATTGATGCTGCTCGACGAGCCGACCCAAGGCATGGGCCACGAAGACGTGGACCGCGTGACCGCGCTCATCAAGAAAGTATCGGCCGGCCGCACGATCCTGATGGTCGAGCACAACATGAACGTGATCGCCGGCATCTCCGATACGATCACCGTGCTGCAACGGGGCGAGGTGCTGGCCGAAGGCAGCTACGCGGAAGTGTCGAAGAATCCGCTCGTGATGCAAGCCTACATGGGCAGCGCCGACGCGGCGCTCGCCGGAGCCCACGCATGAATACGACGGTCGAGCGCGAAGGGCTCGAAGCGGGCACAACGAAAAACGGCGCAGCCGCGCTGGAAATCGCGGGACTGCAAACCTGGTACGGGGAATCCCACATTCTGCACGGCGTCGATCTGACGGTCGGCCGCGGCGAGGTCGTCACGCTGCTCGGGCGCAACGGCGCGGGCCGCACCACGACGCTGCGCGCGATCATGGGCCTCACGGGGCGCCGCACGGGTTCGATCCGGATCGGCGGACGCGAAACGATCGATCTGCCCACGCATCGCATCGCGCACTGCGGCATCGGTTACTGCCCCGAAGAGCGCGGCATTTTTTCGAGCCTGTCGTGCGAGGAAAATCTGCTGTTGCCGCCGCCCGTCGGCGACAAGGCGCACATGATGTCGCTCGAGGAAATCTACGCGATGTTCCCGAATCTGTACGAGCGGCGCATGAGCCAGGGCACGCGGCTCTCGGGCGGCGAACAGCAGATGCTCGCGGTCGCGCGGATTCTGCGCACGGGTGCGAATCTGCTGCTGCTCGACGAAATCTCGGAAGGGCTCGCACCCGTGATCGTGCAGGCGCTCGCGCGCATGATCGTCACGCTGAAGGCGCGTGGCTACACGGTCGTGATGGTCGAACAGAACTTCCGTTTTGCCGCGCCGCTCGCCGATCGTTTCTATGTGATGGAGCACGGCACGATCGTCGAGCATTTCGCGGCCCGCGAACTCGAAGGCAAGATGCCGGTGCTGCACGATTTACTCGGTGTATAGACCCCCATGCGGGCGTACTTGCGGAAATCTTCCGCATGCGTCCGCTTGCCTCTGATAACCACAAGCGAACAACCTGGAGACACGCATGAAAAAGAACCCACTCGCACGGCTTGCCTCATTCTGTTTCGCGGTTGCCGCCGGCACTGCGCTAACGTTCGGGGGCGCGCAAGCGGCCGACGATGCCGTGAAGATCGGCTTCATCACCGACATGTCGGGCCTGTACGCCGATATCGACGGGCAGGGCGGTCTTGAGGCGATCCGCATGGCGGTGGCCGACTTCGGCGGCAAGGTCAACGGCAAGCCGATCACGGTGCTGTACGCGGATCACCAGAACAAGGCGGACATCGCCGCGTCGCGTGCGCGCGAATGGTTCGACCGCGATGGCGTCGACATGCTGATCGGCGGCACGAACTCGGCGACCGGGTTGTCGATGAACACCGTCGCGGGCGAGAAGCACAAGGTCTACATCAACATCGGCGCCGGCGCCGATACGCTGACCAACGAGCAATGCACGCCGTACACGGTTCACTACGCCTACGACACGACGGCGCTCGCCAACGGCACGGGCTCGGCCGTGACGAAGCAGGGCGGCAAGACGTGGTACTTCCTGACGGCCGACTACGCGTTCGGCAAGGCGCTCGAAAAGGCCACCTCGGACGTCGTGAAGGCGAACGGCGGCCAGGTGCTCGGTTCGGTGCGGCATCCGCTCTCGGCGTCGGACTTCTCGTCGTTCCTGTTGCAGGCGCAGGCCTCGAAGGCGCAGATTCTCGGCCTCGCGAATGCCGGCGGCGATACGGTCAACGCGATCAAGGCCGCGAAGGAATTCGGCATTCCGAAGACGATGAAGATCGCCGCGCTGCTGATGTTCATCGACGACGTGCACAGCCTCGGTCTCGAAACCACGCAAGGTCTCGTGCTGACCGACAGCTGGTACTGGAACAAGGATGCCGAGACACGCAAGTGGTCGCAGCGCTACTTCGACAAGATGAAGAAGATGCCGTCGAGCCTGCAGGCCGCCGACTATTCGGCGACGATGAACTACCTGAAGGCGGTGCAGGCGGTCGGCTCGACCGACCCGGACAAGGTGATGGCGCAGCTGCGCAAGACGAAGATCGACGACTTCTACGCGAAGGGCTACATCCGCCAGGACGGCAGCATGATCCACGACATGTACCTGATGCAGGTGAAGACGCCGGCCGAATCGAAAGAACCGTGGGACTACTACAAGATCATGGCGACGATCCCGGGCGAGCAGGCGTTCACGACCAAGGCGCAAACGCGCTGCGCGTTGTGGAAGTAAGCGCGGGCCAGAAGAAAGAAGTCGCGGATAGCGGCACCTGAGACGCTCGCGGGGGCCTTCCGTTGTTCGTGAACGAAACGCCGTGCGTGTTGCTGCTGCGTTGAATGGCAGCGCGGCGCGTACGTGCGGCGTTTTCGTGAGCATGAGCAACGGCGGCTCAAACAGCCCGGACGTTTTGCGTGCCGCGCAGCGGGCGCTGTTTGCCGCATCGTGCGCGCGACCGGTCTCACTTGACGATGGCTTGAAGGGCGAAGGGCTTCAATGGATATCTTTGGCGTTCCGCTTCCGGCGATGCTGAGCCAGCTTCTGCTCGGGCTCGTGAACGGCTCGTTCTACGCGATTCTGAGCCTTGGGCTGGCGGTGATTTTCGGCCTGCTCAACGTGATCAACTTCGCGCATGGCGCGCTGTTCATGCTCGGCGCGATGCTCGCGTGGATGGGGCTGTCGTATTTCAATCTGCCGTACTGGGTGATGCTCGTGCTCGCGCCGCTGATCGTCGGGCTGTTCGGCATTGCGATCGAGCGCACGATGCTGCGCTGGCTCTATAAGCTCGATCATCTATACGGCCTGCTGCTGACGTTCGGGCTCACGCTTGTGATCGAAGGCATCTTCCATTCGATCTACGGGTCGTCGGGCCAGCCGTACGACGTGCCTTCGGCGCTTACCGGCGCGACCAATCTCGGCTTCATGTTCCTGCCGAACTATCGCGCGTGGGTTGTCGTCGCGTCGCTCGTCGTGTGCTTCGCGACGTGGTTCGTGATCGAGAAGACGCGGCTTGGCGCGTATCTGCGCGCGGGCACCGAAAACCCGAAGCTCGTCGAGGCGTTCGGCGTCAACGTGCCGCTGATGATTACGCTGACCTACGGCTTCGGCGTCGCGCTCGCGGCGTTTGCCGGCGTGCTCGCCGCGCCGGTCATCCAGGTCTCGCCGCTGATGGGCCAGCCGATGATCATCACCGTGTTTGCGGTGGTCGTGATCGGCGGGATGGGGTCGATCATGGGCTCGATTCTGACCGGCCTCATGCTCGGTGTGATCGAAGGGCTCACGCGCGTGTATTACCCCGAGGCGTCGGCGACCGTCGTCTTCGTGATCATGGCGCTCGTGTTGCTCGTGCGCCCGGCGGGCCTCTTCGGCAGGGAAAAATGATGCAGAGAAAAGTCCTCTACGGTCTGCTGCTGATCGTGCTGCTCGCGGTGCCGGTGCTTGGCATCTATCCGCTCTTCGTGATGAAGGTGCTGTGCTTCGCGCTGTTCGCGGCCGCCTTCAATCTGTTGATCGGCTATACGGGGCTGCTGTCGTTCGGACATGCGATGTTTCTCGCCTCGGCCGGCTACGCGACCGGCTATGCGATGCAGACGCTCGGGTTCTCGCCGGAGCTCGGGGTGCTGACCGGCACCGCGACGGCGACGCTGCTCGGGCTCGTCGTCGGCTTCTTCGCGATTCGCCGCCAGGGCATCTACTTCGCGATGGTGACGCTCGCGCTCGCGCAGATGGTGTACTTCGTGTTCCTGCAGGCGCCGTTCACGCATGGCGAAGACGGTCTGCAAGGCGTGCCGCGCGGCAAGCTGTTCGGCGTGCTCGGTCTTTCGTCGGACGTCGCGCTCTATTTCGTCGTGCTCGCGGTGGTCGTGGCGGCATTCCTGTTGATCGTGCGGATCGTCCATTCGCCGTTCGGGCAGGTGCTCGTCGCGATCAAGGAGAACGAGCCGCGCGCGGTGTCGCTCGGCTACGATACCGATCGCTTCAAGCTGCTGGCGTTCATTCTGTCGGCCGGCCTCGCGGGTCTCGCCGGCTCGCTGAAAGTGCTCGTGCAGGGCTTCGAAACCTTGAGCGACGCGTATTGGACCATGTCCGGTCTCGTCATCCTGATGACGCTCGTGGGTGGTATGGGTACGCTGTTCGGGCCGTTGCTCGGCGCCGCGCTGATCGTGTCGCTCGAAGACCGGCTCGGCGATATCGGTGCCGCGTTTGCCTCGATGACGGGCGTCGACTGGTTCCGCTCGCTCGGCGAATCGGTGACGATCGTCACGGGGCTGATTTTCATTGCGTGCGTGCTGGCGTTCCGGCGCGGTATCGTCGGCGAAATCGTCGCGCGCGTGCGGCCGTTGCGTGCATAATCGAGCCTGGCTTGATGCAGTGCGATATGAGATTGCTTCGACATCCGATCTAATTCGGGCAGGCTAAAAATCCAATGAAACAACGGCTTTCATAAGCAGGTCGCATAATGTGCAGACGAAACGCGCCGACGTGCGTCAATTCGGTGCCGCAGTGCACCACTAGGGTAATTGCTAGTTGTTACCGGTAGAGGCGTCGTTTAATCTTTACGCAGTTCTGATGCACCACGAATTTGCAGGTGGAGAACGAGGAGACAATTGAGGCACTCAGTGCCCAGACGAAAGCGCTGTTGGATTGATATCCAACAGCGCTTTTTATTTGTGCTTTTCGAACGTGCTTTCGACAAGCCGCGCCGGGATAATCGTTGAATCGGGCCGTTATTTTTGTTCTGCGAGAACACCGCATTTAAGCGCTACAACCCTGCAAAACGCTTGCGGCACGGCGCGCGCGTCCGCTAAACTCGCTTTTCACCGACCACTGGGTTGGCATTTAAATCCGCGGATTTAAATTCAGTTGAATAACGGGGTTAATAGAGGAGCAGGATGAAGTCGGCATTACGTTGGATTAGCGCGGCATTGGTCGCTACCGGAGTATCGGCTGCCTGGAGCGGCCATGCATTCGCAGACGTGAAAATCGGCGTCACCGTGTCGGCTACGGGGCCGGCCGCTTCGCTCGGCATTCCGGAGAAGAACACGATCGCGCTGCTGCCCAAGGAGGTCGCGGGCCAGAAAATCGATTACATCGTGCTCGACGACGCGACCGATTCCACCCAGGCAGTCAAGAACGCCCGCAAGCTCACCAGCGAAGATCACGTCGACGCGCTGATCGGCTCGACCGTCGTGCCGAACTCGCTCGCCATGATCGACGTCGCCGCCGAAACGTCCACGCCGATGATCTCGATGGCCGCCGCCGCGGGCATCGTCGAGCCGATGGACGCGAAGCGCGCCTGGGTCTTCAAGACGCCGCAGAACGACATCCTGATGGCGACCGCGATCGCGCAGCACATGGCGAATCACGGCGTGAAGACGGTCGCGTTCATCGGTTTTGCCGACGCATACGGCGAGAGCTGGTTCAAGGAGTTCAGCAAGGCCGCCGATCTCCAGAAGATCAAGGTCGTCGCGAACGAGCGTTTTGCGCGCAACGACGCGTCGGTCACGGGCCAGGTGCTGAAGATGATGTCGCAGAACCCGGACGCGGTGCTGATCGCCGGCGCCGGCACGCCGGCCGCGCTGCCGCAGAAAACGCTCAGGGAGCGCGGCTACAAGGGCAAGTACTATCAGACGCACGGTGTCGCGAACAACGACTTCCTGCGCGTGTGCGGCAAGGATTGCGAGGGCACGTGGCTGCCGGCCGGTCCGCTGCTCGTCGCGGATCAACTGCCCGATTCGAACCCGGTGAAGAAGACCTCGCTCGCGTACAAACACGCGTATGAAGCCGCTTATGGCGTGGGCTCCGTGTCGACGTTCGGCGGCCATGCGTGGGACGCGGGCCTGCTGTTGCAACAGGCGATTCCGCTCGCGCTGAAGAAAGGGCAGCCGGGCACGCCGGCGTTCCGCGAAGCGCTGCGCGCGGCGCTCGAAGGCACCAAAGACATGCCCGCATCGCACGGCATCTTCAACATGAGCGCGAACGATCACGCCGGTCTCGATCAGCGAGCGCGTGTGATGGTGCAGATCGTCGACGGCAAGTGGAAGCTGGCCGGCGACTGAGCGAAGGCAAAACGCCACGAAGCCTCATCGAAAAGACGCGTGCAGTTGACGCGTCTTTTTTATTGCCCGTGCGGTGGCGCGCATCGCGAGAGAAGTGTGGTTCCGTTGCTTCAGGACAAACCCGCATTCGGTCCATGCGCTATTGACCGTCGATCATGCAGAACGCAATCTACTAGCATATTAGTGGTTAAAAAAGAGGAAATCGCGCCGCAGAAAGCGCGACAGTCCGAGGCAGCAGCGATCGTGCAGGTGAGAGGAGCGGCATCGAACAGAACGGGCAAGGTATTCGCATTGAGCAGGGAAAACCATGCTTGGCACGCGCGCACCCAGGCCCGATAACTTGATCACGCACCGGGCCCGTCGAGCCGGCTCATAGATACGCGCTTCAAGGCGTTTGGAGACTCGTAATGAAGAAGACAAGGCAATGGGTACGCACGGGCATCGCAATGGCGCTGATGTGCGGCGCGGGTGCGGCGTTCGCGCAGGTGAAGATCGGCGTGACGCTGTCCACCACGGGGCCGGCCGCATCGCTCGGGATTCCCGAGAAGAACACGATTGCATTGCTGCCGAAGGAGATCGGCGGCAAGAGCGTGCAGTACATCGTTCTCGACGATGGCTCGGACACCAGCAAAGCCGTGCAGAACACGCACAAGCTGATCGACGAAGACCATGTCGACGCGATCATCGGCTCGACCGTCACGCCGAATGCGCTCGCGATGCTCGATCCCGCCGCCGAAGGCAAGACGCCGGTGATCTCGCTCGCGGCATCGGCGGCGATCATCGCGCCGATGGACGCGAAGCGCGCGTGGGCCTTCAAGCCGCCGCAGAACGACAGCCTGATGGCCGACGCCATCGCCGATTACATGCAGCGTCACGGCGTGAAGACGGTCGGCTTCATCGGCTTTTCGGATGCCTATGGCGATAGCTGGAACACGACCTTCGACGCCGCGGCGAAAGCCCACAATCTGAAGGTCGTCTCCAACGAGCGCTTTAACCGCACCGACGCATCGGTGACGGGCCAGGTGCTGAAGACGATGAGCGCGAATCCCGATGCGGTGCTGATCGCGGGCTCGGGCACGCCGTCGGCGCTGCCGGCCAAGACGCTCAAGGAGCGTGGCTACAAGGGCAAGATCTATCAGACGCACGGTGTCGCGAACAACGACTTCCTGCGCGTGTGCGGCAAGGATTGCGACGGCGAGTTGCTGCCGGCCGGTCCGATTCTCGTCGTCGATCAGTTGCCCGATTCGAACCCGGTGAAGAAGTCGTCGGAAGCCTATAAGAACGCATATGAGAAGGCGTATGGCGCGGGTTCGGTCGCCACCTTCGGCGGTCACGCATGGGATGCGGGCCAGATGCTGCAGGCCGCGATTCCGGTCGCGCTGAAGACCGCGCAGCCGGGCACGCCCGAGTTTCGCGCGGCGCTGCGCAGCGCGCTCGAAAACCTCAAGGAACTGCCGGTGTCGCACGGCATCATGAACACCACGCCGACCGACCACAACGGCCTCGACCAGCGCGCACGCGTGATCGTGCAGATCGTCGACGGCAAATGGAAGCTGCAGAACGACTGAAAATAATCCATCAGGATAAAAAGCGGTACGCGCCTCTCGCGCAATCTGCGGTGCATGGCACCGCATTGCCATGTGTTCGACGACAATGGCAACGACCGCCGCGCCGTATCCCGGCGCGGCGGTTGTCTTTTCATACATGGCATGCAGGTTGATGGACGGCTACGCGCCGTGCTATCACGACTGTTTCCCGGTTTTTCGATTTCGACGCTTCAGGACGAGGAAGTATGGATCTATCAATTGCGGCGATCCTCGCGCAGGACGGCATTACCACTGGCGCAATCTACGCGCTGCTTGCGCTTGCGCTGGTGCTGGTGTTTTCCGTGACGCGGGTGATCTTTATACCGCAGGGGGAGTTTGTTTCGTATGGCGCGCTGACGCTCGCCGCATTGCAGACGCAGAAGTTTCCGGCCACCTGCTGGCTGCTGATGGCGATGGGCGCGGCGTGTTTTGTCGTCGAGACGGCGGCGACGTTGCGGCATGCCGAGCGGCGCCGTCATGCGGCGCGCACGCTGCCCGTGCTGGCAGGGAAGTATCTGCTGTTCCCGATCGCCGTCTATGCGCTCACGCGTGGCCTCTTCATGCAGCCGCTGCCGATGATCGTGCAGATCGCGCTGACGCTCTTGATCGTGATTCCGATGGGGCCGTTCGTTTATCGGCTCGCCTATGAGCCGATCGCGGAAGCGACCACGCTGCTGCTGCTGATTGTCGCAGTGGCCGTGCATTTCGCGATGGTCGGTCTCGGCCTCGTGATGTTCGGCGCGGAAGGCTCGCGCACCAACGCGTTTTCCGATGCGACGTTCAACGTCGGCAGTCTGTCGATCTCCGGGCAAAGCCTGTGGGTGATCGGCACGGCGGTCGTGCTGATCGGCGCGCTGTATCTGTACTTCGATCGCTCGATCTCGGGCAAGGCGCTGCGCGCGACCTCGGTGAACCGGCTTGGCGCGCGCCTCGTCGGTATCGGCACGACGCAGGCAGGGCGCCTCGCGTTCACGCTCGCGGCGGGGCTCGGCGCCTTGTGCGGCATCCTCGTCGCGCCGCTCACGACGATCTACTACGACTCGGGCTTCCTGATCGGTCTGAAGGGCTTCGTGGGCGCGATCATCGGCGGTCTCGTCAGCTATCCGCTCGCGGCAGCGGGCTCGATTCTCGTGGGTTTGCTGGAGTCGTATTCGTCGTTCTGGGCGAGTGCTTATAAGGAAGTGATCGTGTTCACGCTAATCATCCCGGTGCTGCTGTGGCGCAGTCTTGCGAGCCCGCATGCCGAAGAGGAAGAGGAGTGACGCGATGAAACGGATCATGCAAAAGAAGTTCTTCTGGTTGTTCCTCGTGGTGCTGTTCGCGTTGCCCGTGCTGCCGCATCCGATCCACGTGCCCGAGTACTGGGTCACGCTGCTCAACTACATCGGGCTGTATGCGATCGTCGCCATCGGCCTCGTGCTGCTGACCGGCATCGGCGGCATGACGAGCTTCGGGCAGGCCGCGTTCGTCGGCATCGGCGCCTATGCGACCGCGTATCTGACGACGAGCTACGGCGTGTCGCCGTGGCTTGCGTTGATCGCCGGCATTATCGTGACCGCCCTGGTCGCGCTGATGCTCGGTCTCGTGACGATGCGTCTGTCCGGCCACTTCCTGCCGCTCGGCACGATCGCCTGGGGGCTCGCGCTGTTCTACCTGTTCGGCAATCTCGACATGCTCGGCAAGTACGACGGCATCAACGGCATCCCGGTGCTCAATGTTTTTGGGATAAACCTCGAGTCCGGCCGTCATATCTATTACCTGATCTGGGCGGTCGTGCTCGGCGCGGTCGTCTCTGTTCAGAATTTGCTTAATAGCCGGCCGGGCCGCGCGATCCGTGCGCTGCGCGGCGGCGGTCTGATGGCCGAGGCGATGGGCGTCAATACCGGCTGGATGCGCGTCGTGATCTTCGTTTATGCGGCGGTGCTCGCGTCGGTGTCGGGCTTTCTGTATGCGCATCTGCAACGCGCGGTGAATCCGACGCCGTTCGGCCTCAACCACGGCATCGAGTTTCTGTTCATGGCGGTGGTGGGCGGCGTTTCGCATGTGTGGGGCGCGGTGCTCGGCGCAGCGATCCTGACCGTGCTGCAGGATTATCTGCAAACGCTGCTACCGAAGCTGCTCGGCGAGAACGGCAACTTCGAAGTGATCGTGTTCGGCATTCTGATGGTGCTGCTGTTGCAGTACGCGCGACAGGGCGTGTGGCCGTTCGTCGCGCGCTTTTTCCCGCGCGGGCCGCATGCGCATCTCGCCGATCACGCGGAGCCTCTACCGCAGCGCAACAAACCGCAAGCCGGCGAAAACCTGCTGACGGTGAACAAGGCGCGCAAGCAGTTCGGCGGCCTCGTCGCGGTGAACGACGTGAGCTTCGAAGTCAAAGCCGGGCAGATCATCGGGCTGATCGGGCCGAACGGCGCCGGCAAATCGACCACCTTCAATCTCGTGACCGGCGTGCTTCAGGCGACGAGCGGCGAGATCATGTTTCGCGGCGAGCGTATCGATGCGCTCAGTTCACGTGAAATCGTCAAACGCGGGATCGGCCGCACGTTCCAGCACGTCAAGTTGCTGCCGGGCATGACGGTGCTGGAGAACGTCGCGATCGGCGCGCATCTGCGTGGTCATGCGGGCGTGTGGCGCAGCATCGTGCGCTTGAATCGCGCGGAAGAGGCGCGCTTGATGGCCGAGGCGGCCAGACAGATTCGCCGCGTCGGTCTCGAGCAGCATATGTATGACGAGGCGGGTAGCCTCGCGCTCGGACAGCAGCGGATTCTCGAAATCGCTCGCGCGCTGTGCTGTGATCCGACGCTGCTGTTGCTCGACGAACCGGCCGCCGGTCTGCGGTATCAGGAAAAACTGCAACTCGCCGATCTGCTGCGTCGCCTGAAAGCGGAAGGAATGAGTGTGTTGCTAGTCGAGCACGATATGGATTTCGTGATGAATCTCACCGACCGGCTTGTGGTCATGGAGTTCGGGACGCGGATCGCGGAAGGTTTGCCGCAGGACGTGCAGCAGGACCCGGCGGTGCTCGAAGCGTATCTGGGCGGGGTGGAGTGATGGGGAACACAATGACGACGGGTGTAGCGGCCGTGGCGCCGATTCTCGACGTGGACGGTCTATCGGTCCGTTACGGCAAGGTCGAGGCGCTGCACGGCGCGGCGATCCGGGTGCGGGCAGGACAAATCGTTTCGGTGATCGGTCCAAATGGCGCGGGCAAGTCCACGCTGCTGAACGCAATCATGGGCGCGTTGCCGGGCACCGGCCATGCGAAGGGCGCGATCAACTATCGCGGCGAGGACGTCAGCGCGATACCGGTCGAGAAGCGGGTCGCACGCGGCATGTGTCTGGTGCCGGAAAAGCGCGAGCTATTTGCGTCGATGACGGTCGAAGATAACCTCGTGCTCGGCGCTTACCGGCGCAAGCGGGCAGGGGAGCGGAATTTCCTCGATCAGCTTGAACCGGTGTTCGAGCTGTTTCCACGACTGAAGGAGCGCCGCAAGCAGGAAGCTGGCACGCTGTCAGGTGGCGAGCGGCAGATGCTGGCGGTCGGTCGCGCGCTGATGGGCAAGCCCGATCTGCTGATGCTCGACGAGCCGAGCCTCGGTCTCGCACCGCTGATCGTGAAGGAGATTTTCCACATCATCAGTGCGCTGCGGCAGACGGGCGTTGCCACGCTGCTGATCGAGCAGAACGCGCGTGCCGCGCTGCAAATTTCCGACTACGGCTATGTACTCGAAACCGGCGAGTTGGCACTCGAAGGACCGGCAGCGGATCTCGCACAGAATCCGCGCGTGATCGAAACCTATCTTGGCCTGGCGAAAAAAGTGGCGTAGCACAGCACCTTTTTTGCTGATGGCGGTCTTTCAAGCGGTGTGTTTCACGTGAAACACACCGCTTTTTTTATTCGTTAGCCATTCGGACGAAATTCGGGCCGAAACTGAACCCGTTATAATTCGCCCATACATTTTCCTTTGAGGCTCACGCGACGATCTGGCGTGAGATCCCGCGATGCTTTTTCCCACAGAATTTGACGTAATCGTCGTTGGCGGCGGTCATGCCGGCACCGAAGCCGCTTTGGCATCGGCGCGCATGGGTAATAAGACACTGCTCTTGACCCACAACATCGAAACCCTTGGGCAGATGAGCTGCAATCCGTCGATCGGCGGCATTGGCAAAGGCCATCTGGTCAAGGAAGTCGACGCGCTCGGCGGCGCCATGGCGGCCGCCACCGACGAAAGCGGCATCCAGTTCCGTATCCTGAACTCGTCGAAGGGGCCGGCGGTGCGTGCGACGCGCGCTCAGGCCGACCGCGTGCTCTATAAGGCGGCGATCCGTCATCGTCTGGAAAATCAGCCGAATCTGTGGCTGTTCCAGCAGGCCGTCGACGACCTGATGGTCGAGGGCGACCGCGTGGTCGGCGCCGTTACGCAAGTGGGCATCCGTTTCCGCTCGCGCGCCGTGGTGCTGACTGCGGGTACGTTCCTCGACGGCAAGATTCACGTCGGTCTGAACAACTACACCGGTGGCCGCGCGGGTGATCCGGCTGCGGTTTCGCTGTCCGCACGCCTGAAGGAGCTGAAGCTGCCGCAGGGACGGCTCAAGACCGGTACGCCGCCGCGTATCGACGGCCGTACGATCGATTTCTCGCAACTCGAAGAGCAGCCGGGCGATCTGGACCCGGTGCCGGTGTTTTCGTTCCTCGGGCGCGTCGAGCAGCATCCGCGGCAAGTGCCGTGCTGGGTCACGCATACGAATCAGCACACCCACGACATTATTCGTAGCGGCCTCGACCGTTCGCCGATGTACACGGGCGTGATCGAAGGGGTCGGGCCGCGCTATTGCCCGTCGATCGAGGACAAGATTCACCGTTTCGCGTCGAAGGAGTCGCATCAGATTTTCCTGGAACCGGAAGGGCTGACGACCAACGAGTTCTACCCGAACGGGATTTCCACGAGCCTGCCGTTCGACGTGCAGCTCGAACTGGTGCGTTCGATGCGAGGTTTGGAGCATGCGCATATCCTGCGACCCGGTTATGCAATCGAGTACGACTATTTCGATCCTCGCGGATTGAAGGCATCGCTGGAAACCAAGGTGATTAGCGGGCTGTTCTTCGCAGGGCAGATCAACGGGACGACCGGCTATGAAGAGGCGGCGGCGCAGGGCATGCTGGCCGGTATCAATGCCGGTTTGCACGTTCAGGGCAAGGACGCATGGTGCCCGCGTCGCGATCAGGCCTATCTGGGCGTGCTGGTCGACGATCTGGTCACGCGCGGGGTGTCCGAGCCGTACCGGATGTTCACGAGCCGTGCCGAATACCGCCTGAGCCTGCGCGAAGACAACGCCGACATGCGCCTGACCGAGATCGGCCGCGAGTTGGGCGTGATCGATGACGCCCGTTGGGACGCGTTCAGCCGCAAGCGCGACGCTGTTTCACGTGAAACAGAGCGCCTTCGTACGACGTGGGTCAATCCTAAGACGTTATCTGCCGACGAAGCGACGGCACTGCTCGGCAAGCCGATCGACCACGAATACAGCCTCGCGGACTTGCTCCGTCGACCGGGCGTGAGCTACGACGGCGTCTGCGGCTTGCGTGGCGGCACGTGCGGTGCGCCCGAAGTGCTCGCCGAAGACGACGTACTGCTCGCTCAGATCAAGGAGCAGATCGAGATCGGCATCAAATATCAGGGCTACATCGATCGCCAGGCCGATGAAATCGAACGCAACGAGGCGCACGAAAACACGCGTCTGCCGGAAGGGCTCGACTACGCAGAGGTTCGCGGGCTGTCGTTCGAGGCACGCCAGAAGCTGACGCAGTTCCGGCCGGAAACGATTGGCCAGGCATCCCGTATCTCGGGCATCACGCCGGCGGCTATCTCGTTGCTGATGGTTCATCTGAAGCGAGGCCTTGGGCGGCGTCCGGCGAAGCCCGCCGAACCCGGCACCGACAGCAAGCCGGTGGTGCAATGACGGCAGGGCAGAGGGGTATCGATCAGCAGGCCCTGGCGTCGCTGCTGGCGGATGGTGTCCGTGAGCTGGGCCTCGACCTGAGCGACGTTCAGCAACGCAAGCTGCTTGATTACGTCGCCCTGTTGGCGAAGTGGAATAACGTCTACAACCTGACGGCGATTCGCGATCCGCGGCAAATGCTGGTCCAGCATATTCTCGATTCTCTTTCGATCGTGCCGCATCTCGCGCCGCTCGGCCCGTCTTCTGTGCTCGACGTCGGTTCGGGCGGCGGCTTGCCCGGGATCGTGTTGGCAATCGTACTGCCCGAATGGACCGTCACCACGAACGATATTGTTCATAAAAAGACGGCTTTCCAGGCTCAGGCGAAGGCCGAGCTGGGTCTCGCGAATCTGTCGGTCGTGACGGGACGCGTCGAGACATTGCGGCCCGGCGCCGAAGTACCGGCAAAGTTCGACGTAATCGTTTCGCGCGCATTCGCAGAACTCACGGATTTCGTTACACTGGCCCGTCACCTGGTTGCGGAGCAGGGCGCGATCTGGGCGATGAAGGGCGTGCAGCCGGACGGTGAAATCGGGCGTCTGCCGGCGGGCGCCCACGTGGAACGGATCATCCGGCTGAACGTGCCGTCGCTCGACGCCGAACGGCACCTGATCAAGGTTCGGCTGGGCGCGGAAAGCTGACGGCCACTCCCACGGCGACCCGCATCCTCAACGATCTTCACTTCATCAAGCAGCAAAAGGGACACACCAACGATGGCAAAAATCTTCTGCGTTGCGAACCAGAAGGGTGGTGTCGGCAAGACCACCACCACAGTCAATCTGGCCGCGAGCCTGGCAGCGCAGGGACAGCGAGTTCTTCTCATCGATCTGGACCCGCAGGGCAATGCCACGATGGGGAGCGGTATCGATAAGGCCGAATGTACGAACACTGTCTACGAAGTGCTCGTGGATAACGTGTCCGTGGCCGATGCGCGCGTGCGGCCGGAAGCGGTCGGCTACGACGTGTTGCCCGCGAATCGCGAACTCGCGGGCGCCGAGGTGGAACTGGTCAGCATGCAAAATCGCGAGCGTCAGTTGAAGGTGGCGCTTGCGGCGGTCGAGAGCGAATACGACTTCGTGTTGATCGATTGCCCACCCGCATTGTCGCTGCTCACGCTCAACGGGCTGTGCTCCGCGCATGGCGTCGTGATCCCGATGCAGTGCGAATACTTCGCGCTCGAAGGCCTGTCCGACCTCGTCAATACGATCAAGCAGGTTCACGCCAATCTGAACCGTGACCTGAAGGTGATCGGTTTGCTGCGCGTGATGTTCGATCCGCGCATCACATTGCAACAGCAGGTTTCGGATCAACTGAAAGAGCATTTCGGCGACAAGGTGTTCGACGCGGTGATCCCGCGCAACGTACGGCTTGCCGAGGCGCCCAGCTATGGGCTGCCCGGCGTGGTGTTCGACAGGGCGTCGCGTGGCGCGCAGGCCTACGTGCAGTTCGGCGCGGAAATGATTGAGCGGGTGCGCGCATTGAACGACGCGCCCCAAGCATCCTAAGCGGATCGAGGAAGCACGATGAACGCAGTAGCAAGAAAGAAAGGATTGGGCCGCGGTCTGGAGGCATTGCTCGGCGGCACCGCGGATATCACCGAGGCGGTGGCGATCGAGGGTGCGCCGAACGTGCTACCGCTCAGCAAGATGCAGGCCGGCAAATACCAGCCGCGCACGCGCATGGACGAGGGCGCGCTGCAGGAACTCGCGGCCAGCATCCGCGCGCAGGGGCTGATGCAGCCGATTCTGGTGCGCCCGATCTCCGCGGACAGATACGAGATCATCGCCGGTGAGCGACGTTTCCGTGCCGCACGCCTTGCCGGCCTTGAAGAGGTGCCGGTGCTCGTGAAGGACGTGCCGGACCAGGCCGCCGCCGCGATGGCGCTGATCGAGAACATTCAGCGCGAAGATCTGAATCCGCTCGAAGAAGCGCAGGGCATCCAGCGTTTGCTCGACGAATTCCACTTCACGCACGAGCAGGCGGCGGAATCGGTTGGCCGCTCGCGCAGCGCGGTGTCGAATCTGCTGCGTCTGCTCAATCTCGCGGCGCCGGTGCAAACGATGCTGCTCGCCGGAGATCTCGACATGGGCCACGCTCGCGCGTTGCTCGCTGTCGATGCCGCGACGCAGATCACGCTGGCCAACCAGGTCGTCAACAAACGCCTCTCGGTGCGCGAGACCGAAAAGCTCGTCGCGATGACGACGAAGATGACGCCCACGGTCAAGGCCCGCGCGAATCCGGATGGCGGGCGCGATACGCGGCGTCTCGAAGAGGAACTCTCGGACCTGCTGGCGTCGACCGTGAAAATCAAACTCGGCCGGCGTGGCCGTGGCCAGGTGCTCGTGGACTTCGGCGATCTCGACGCCCTGGAAGGCATTCTTGTCCGCTTGCGCGGCAATGCCAACGTCTGACCGACGATCAATAAGGGTAGGGCGCTGCGGTTTCGGGCGTCCTCGAACCTTGCCTCGTGAATCGTTTTTTCGACTAACGAACATGCCTTCCAATTATCGTGGATTCCTGAATAGTATCGGCCAAATAATCAGTCATGCCAGGTTTGAGTGGGCTGCAATGGTAGATCGACGGCCACGGCAATCCTTACGGCCTGCTATCGCAAGCGGGCAGATACACTCGCGTAAACATGTTCCCCGCATAGACGCTGCCAGCACGAAACGGCGCCAGTTCTCCCCGAAAAAAACCGCATTTGTTGCATTTCCGAGACGTCTGCCATAACGTCGAAACAGCCTGCCGGCAAGCTTCGATCCATGCGATCGGGAGCCATGGTTTTGTCGTCCCACGCCTGCCTTACATTTGACGTGTTTCGCGCTGCCAGCAAGCGTTTTACCGTATCGTGGGCCCAAGTTTCACGCCGTTATAGCGCGGCCTAAAGTCTTGAATTGCCTGCAACTATCGCTTACAATCGCCCGGATTTAATTGCACGGCAACCCCGTAAGCGCTGCGTAAGCTCGCGGGCTGGAAAGAGACTTTCGGAACATTGCGATGGCGGTCAAAACGTCGAATCTGTCGCCGAAGAATGGGCA
This sequence comes from Paraburkholderia sp. Ac-20336, assembly GCF_017105025.1. Taxonomy (NCBI): domain Bacteria; kingdom Pseudomonadati; phylum Pseudomonadota; class Betaproteobacteria; order Burkholderiales; family Burkholderiaceae; genus Paraburkholderia; species Paraburkholderia sp. Ac-20336. The sequence continues at coordinate 60,458 of NZ_JAAGPS010000009.1, forward strand.
CGACGAACACCGCGCAGAACGCTCCGCTTCCGATGCGTCCTCCAGCCGGCAGTTCGACCCGGCCGAAGCATGGGATGACGGGCAGGAAGATAACAATATCGTTCCGCTCACGCGGGCCGAGGCAGAAAAGCTGTTTGGTCCTGACGTGGGTCGTCCATCGCGGGTGACGCCTTTCAGGGTCGTTGCAGCGCAAGTGGTTTTGTCCCTGGTTGCTACGCTGGCGTGGTGGCTGTTTTATAAGCCGCCGGGCGCTGCTGCGCTGTCCGCGTTCCTGGGGGGAGCGATCTGTTGGGTGCCGGGCGCGTTGTTCGCGGCACGTTTGATAAAGCAGCGCGGCGTCGAGACAGTGATGAGCTGGATGATCGGCGAAGCGCTCAAGATGGGGACAACGATCGCGATGTTTGTAGGCATCGCCTTCTGGTATCACGATGTGCGCTGGATTCCGCTGCTCGTGACCTACCTCATCGCGCTGAAGACTTACTGGATTGCCTTGGCGTGGCGCTAAGGTAGCAGTACCAAAAATAGCAGCACGAAGAATTTAAGGCCGGCGCGTGGCGTCGGCACGGGTGTGCGGATGAGACAGGGCCTGCACCCGGCGCGTTCCCGCAATAGAGTATTTCGGCGGGAACGGCCTCAAACGATTTTCGACAATTTGGGTGGCTTTAACGATATGGCAGCTAGCGAAGGCACGCGAGCAATGGACCCGTCCGAGTACATTGCGCACCACTTGCAGAACTTTTCCACCGCGCACCAGACGTCGATTTTCGACATCCACGTGTGGAATCTGGACACCCTCTTCTGGTCGATCGTTTGCGGCCTGGTCACCATCTTCGTGCTGCATCTCGCTGCCCGCAAGGCAACGTCCGGCGTGCCGGGCCGTTTCCAGTGCGCGATCGAAATGCTCGTCGAAATGGTCGAGGATCAATCGAAGGCGATGATCCACGGCTCGCGTACTTTCATCGCTCCGCTCGCGCTGACCGTGTTCGTCTGGGTCGCGCTGATGAACTCCCTCGACTTCATTCCCGTCGACCTGCCGGGCCGCGTGATCGGCTGGCTGGGTCTGTCCGAAGTGATTCCGCACCACCGCATCGTGCCGACCGCCGACCTGAACGGCACCATCGGCATCGCACTTGGCGTGTTCGTGCTGATGATTTACTACAACTTCAAGATCAAGGGCGTCGGCGGCTTCGTGCATGAACTGCTGTCCGCTCCGTTCGGCGCGCATCCGCTCCTGTGGATCCCGAACCTTGCACTGAACATCATCGAGTTCGTCGCGAAGACGGTCTCGCTCGGCATGCGGCTGTTCGGCAACATGTATGCGGGCGAACTGTTGTTCCTGCTGATTGCCCTGCTCGGCAGCATCTGGAGCTTCGGCGCGGACACGACGGTGCTTGGCTTCATCGGCCACGTGATCGCCGGCAGCGTGTGGGCAATTTTCCACATCCTGATCGTTCTGCTGCAGGCGTTCATTTTCATGATGCTGACGCTGGTGTACATCGGCCAGGCACACGACACGCACTAACCTGCGCGGTCGGTAAAAGAATCGTAGTTTTTCAAATCCCAGTTCCAACCAGTTCTAAAAGACTTTTCACAAAGGAGTGATCATGCAAGCTTTCATCGCCAACATCCAGGGTCTGACCGCCATCGGTATCGGCATCATCATCGGCCTGGGTGCAATCGGCGCCTGTATCGGTATCGGTCTGATGGGCGGCAAGTACATCGAAGCATGCGCCCGTCAGCCGGAACTGATGAACCCGCTGCAAACCAAGATGTTCCTGCTGGCTGGTCTGATCGACGCGGCGTTCCTGATTGGCGTTGGTGTGGCAATGCTGTTTGCGTTCGCGAACCCGCTGCTGTCGAAGCTGGCAGGCTGAGGTTCCTCGGAGGTTTGCGTCTGAGCTATAACTGGTAAAGGCGCAGGGCGGAACGGGTACTGGGGCGCTGATCGAACACAGAATCGATGAGCGCCTTGCCGTTTCACTTTCCGAACAAGCAACGTTTAAGGAAACACCGTGAATCTCAACGCAACCCTGTTTGCGCAAATGGTCGTGTTCCTGATCCTCGCGTGGTTCACGATGAAGTTCGTGTGGCCGCCGCTGATCAACGCCCTCGACGAGCGCTCGAAGAAGATCGCTGACGGCCTTTCCGCCGCGGAAAAGGGCAAGCAGGAACTCGAAGCCGCTCACAAGCGCGTCGACCAGGAACTCTCCCAGGCACGCAATGCCGGCCAGCAGCGTATTGCCGACGCGGAAAAGCGCGCCGTGGCAGTCGCCGACGAAATCAAGGCACAGGCACAGGCTGAAGCCGCCCGCATCATCGCGCAGGCGAAGGCCGACGCGGAGCAGCAAGTCGTGAAGGCGCGCGAAACGCTGCGCGGCGAAGTCGCCGCACTCGCCGTGAAGGGCGCTGAGCAGATCCTGAAGCGCGAAGTCGACCAGGCCGCTCACGCTGACCTGCTGAATCAACTGAAAGCCGAGCTCTGATCATGGCCGAACTTGCAACCATCGCCCGTCCGTACGCGGAAGCGCTGTTTGGCGTGGCCGAAGCTGGTGACATCGCCGCCTGGTCCACGCTCGTGCAGGAGCTGGCACAGGTTGCGCGTCTGCCCGAAGTGCTGTCGATCGCCTCGAGCCCGAAAGTGAGCCGCACCCAGGTCAGCGATCTGCTGCTGGCTGCGGTCAAGTCGCCGCTCAAGGACAACGCGCAAGCGAAGAATCTGGTGCAGATGCTGGTGGACAACCATCGCCTGCAATTGCTGCCGGAAATCGCCTCGCAGTTCGAAGAGTTGAAGAACGCCCGCGAAGGGGCGGCAGATGTGCTGATCGTCAGCGCATTCCCGCTCGAAGGTGCGCAGTTGAACGAACTCGTCGCAAGCCTCGAACGCAAGTTCAAGCGCAAGCTGAAGCCGACGGTCGAAGTCGACCCGTCGTTGATCGGCGGCGTGCGCGTGACGGTCGGCGACGAAGTGCTCGATACCTCGGTCCGCGCGCGGCTTGCCAGCATGCAGACGGCCCTGACGGCCTGAAGCGCCTTGCGCTTTAGCGGCTGGCACGCAACAGAATTGACTATCAGGAGCGAATAATGCAACTCAATCCCTCTGAGATCAGCGAGCTGATCAAGAGCCGGATCCAGGGCCTTGACGCGAGCGCAGACGTTCGCAACCAGGGCACCGTGATCTCCGTGACCGACGGTATCGTGCGTATCCACGGCCTGTCGGAAGTGATGCAGGGCGAAATGCTCGAATTTCCGGGCAACACCTTCGGTCTCGCATTGAACCTCGAGCGCGACTCGGTCGGTGCCGTGATTCTGGGTGAGTACGAACACATTTCGGAAGGCGACATCGTCAAGACGACGGGCCGCATTCTCGAAGTGCCGGTGGGTCCGGAACTGCTCGGCCGCGTGGTCGACGCACTCGGCAACCCGATCGACGGCAAGGGCCCGCTCAACGCGAAGATGACCGACGCAATCGAAAAGATTGCACCGGGCGTGATCTGGCGTAAGTCGGTTTCGGAGCCGGTCCAGACCGGCCTGAAGTCGATCGACGCGATGGTGCCGATCGGCCGTGGCCAGCGCGAGCTGATCATCGGCGACCGCCAGTGCGGCAAGACCGCAGTCGCAGTCGACGCGATCATCAACCAGAAGGGCAAGAACCTCGTCTGTATCTACGTCGCGATCGGCCAGAAGGCTTCGTCGATCATGAACGTGGTGCGCAAGCTCGAAGAATCGGGCGCGCTCGAATACACGATCGTCGTAGCCGCTTCGGCTTCGGATTCGGCAGCGATGCAGTACCTCGCGCCGTACGCCGGCTGCACGATGGGCGAATACTTCCGCGATCGCGGCCAGGACGCGCTGATCGTTTATGACGACTTGACCAAGCAGGCCTGGGCATACCGTCAGATCTCGCTGCTGCTGCGCCGCCCGCCGGGCCGTGAAGCTTACCCGGGTGACGTGTTCTATCTGCACTCGCGTCTGCTTGAGCGTGCTGCTCGCGTCTCGGAAGAGTACGTCGAGAAGTTCACCAACGGCGAAGTGAAGGGCAAGAGCGGCTCGCTGACGGCACTGCCGGTCATCGAAACGCAGGCAGGCGACGTGACCGCATTCGTTCCGACGAACGTGATCTCGATTACCGACGGCCAGATCTTCCTTGAAACCGACCTCTTCAACGCAGGTATCCGCCCGGCAATTAACGCCGGCGTGTCGGTGTCGCGTGTGGGTGGCGCGGCACAGACGAAGGTCGTGAAGAAGCTGTCGGGCGGTATCCGTACCGACCTCGCGCAGTACCGTGAACTCGCAGCGTTCGCGCAGTTCGCATCGGACCTCGACGAAGCGACCCGCAAGCAGCTCGAGCGCGGCCGCCGCGTGACGGAACTGCTCAAGCAGCCGCAGTATCAGCCGCTGCAGGTGTGGGAACTGGCTGTGTCGCTGTTCGCGGCGAACAACGGTTACCTCGACGACCTCGAAGTCGGTCAGGTTCTGCCGTTCGAAAAGGGCCTGCGCGACCACCTGAAGGCGAGCCATGCTGACCTGGTCAAGCGTATCGAAGATACCAAGGAACTCTCGAAGGACGACGAAGGCCTGCTGCATACGGCCGTCAAAGACTTCAAGAAGTCCGGCGCTTATTGATCCGCGAGTGATCCGCAAGGCATAAACGGACCTTGAAGCGGCGCGGGCCGCATGCGAATGCTCCCGTGCTGCTTCGACCGCTTTGCATGGGACCCGAGTAAGCGCTGAAGCGCTAACTCGGGCCGACAAAGGAGCAAGCAATGGCTGGAATGAAGGAAATTCGCGGCAAGATCAAGAGCGTGCAAAACACGCGCAAGATCACGAAAGCGATGGAGATGGTGGCCGCATCGAAGATGCGCCGCGCTCAGGAGCGCATGCGCGCTGCTCGCCCGTATGCCGACAAGGTCCGCGACATCGCTGCGCACATGAGCCGTGCGAATCCGGAGTATCGTCACCCGTTCATGGTGTCGAACGACGGAGCGAAGGCGGCCGGCATCATCCTCGTCACGACCGATAAGGGTCTGTGCGGTGGGATGAACACCAACGTGCTGCGCGCGTCGGTGCAGAAGTTCAAGGAACTGGAAGGCCAGGGCAAGACGATCGAAGCAACCGCGATCGGCAGCAAGGGGCTCGGTTTCCTGAACCGTTTGCGCGCCAAGGTCGTATCGAACGTCGTGCATCTGGGCGATACGCCGCATCTGGAAAAGCTGATCGGCGCGGTGAAGGTGCAGCTCGACCTGTTCTCGGAAGGCAAGATTTCGGCGGTGTACCTCGCGTACACGCGCTTCGTCAACACGATGAAGCAGGAGCCGGTGATCGAGCAGCTGCTGCCGCTGTCGGCGGAGCAGTTCGAGCGCACGGAAGAAGACGGCACGACGCCGCGCACGCAGTGGGACTACATCTACGAGCCGGATGCGCAGGCCGTGGTGGACGAGCTGCTGGTGCGTTATGTCGAAGCGCTGGTTTATCAGGCCGTCGCGGAAAACATGGCATCGGAGCAATCGGCCCGGATGGTGGCGATGAAGGCCGCTTCGGACAACGCGAAGACGGTCATCAACGAACTGCAACTCGTGTACAACAAGAGCCGTCAGGCCGCGATCACGAAAGAACTGTCGGAAATCGTCGGTGGTGCGGCGGCGGTCTGACCGTAACGGTCGGCAGCCGCTCATGTGCGCCCGTAGTGGCGCACCCATCGAAACTGCGCCTTTGCGCGAGTGAAGAATTGAGTATCTAAAGGAAAAGCGATGAGTACTACTGCTTTGGTAGAAGGCAAGATCGTACAGTGCATCGGCGCGGTGATCGACGTGGAATTTCCGCGTGAAACCATGCCGAAGATTTACGACGCGCTCATTCTCGAAGGTTCGGAACTGACGCTCGAAGTCCAGCAGCAGCTGGGCGACGGCGTGGTCCGCACCATCTGTCTGGGTGCTTCGGACGGTCTGCGCCGCGGCACGATCGTGAAGAACACCGGTAACCCGATCAGCGTGCCGGTCGGCAAGCCGACCCTCGGCCGCATCATGGACGTGCTGGGCCGTCCGATCGACGAAGCCGGTCCGATCGCGAGCGAAAACATGCGCTCGATCCACCAGAAGGCGCCGGCGTTCGACGAACTGTCGCCGTCGACGGAACTGCTCGAAACCGGCATCAAGGTGATCGACCTGATCTGCCCGTTCGCGAAGGGCGGCAAGGTGGGTCTGTTCGGTGGCGCCGGCGTGGGCAAGACCGTGAACATGATGGAACTGATCAACAACATCGCGAAGGAGCACGGCGGTTACTCCGTGTTCGCCGGTGTGGGCGAGCGGACCCGCGAAGGGAACGACTTCTATCATGAAATGAAGGACTCGAACGTTCTCGACAAGGTCGCGCTCGTGTACGGCCAGATGAACGAGCCACCGGGCAACCGTCTGCGCGTCGCGCTGACCGGCCTGACGATGGCCGAGCACTTCCGTGACGAAGGCCTCGACGTGCTGTTCTTCGTCGACAACATCTACCGTTTCACGCTGGCCGGTACCGAAGTGTCGGCACTGCTCGGCCGTATGCCGTCGGCGGTGGGCTATCAGCCGACGCTGGCTGAAGAAATGGGTAAGCTGCAAGAGCGTATTACGTCGACCAAGACCGGTTCGATCACCTCGGTGCAGGCCGTGTACGTCCCTGCGGACGACTTGACCGACCCGTCGCCGGCTACGACCTTCGGCCACCTGGACGCAACCGTCGTGCTGTCGCGTGACATCGCTTCGCTCGGTATCTACCCCGCAGTGGACCCGCTCGATTCGACCTCGCGCCAGATCGACCCGAACGTGATCGGCGAAGAGCACTACTCGATCACGCGCGGCGTGCAGCAAACGCTGCAGCGCTACAAGGAACTGCGCGACATCATCGCGATTCTGGGCATGGACGAACTCGCACCGGAAGACAAGCTCGCCGTTGCGCGCGCTCGTAAGATCCAGCGTTTCCTGTCGCAGCCGTTCCACGTCGCTGAAGTGTTCACGGGCTCGCCGGGCAAGTACGTGCCGCTGAAGGAAACGATCCGTGGCTTCAAGATGATCGTCGAAGGCGAGTGCGACCATCTGCCGGAGCAGGCGTTCTACATGGTCGGCACGATCGACGAAGCCTTCGAAAAGGCCAAGAAGATCCAGTAAAGGTCGGGTGTAACGAAGCGGGCGCAGCAAAGTCGTACCGACTGAATAAGTCACTACTGACTTATCTCGCCTTCACTACGCTTAACCCAGCCTTGCATGAGACGAAAGTGAGCGCACCAAAGTGCTTACTTTCGTCGACAGGAGTCGACACTTATGGCAACCATTAAAGTAGACGTCGTCAGCGCGGAAGAGCAGATCTTCTCGGGCCAGGCGAAGTTCGTCGCGCTGCCGGGCGAAGCGGGTGAACTCGGCATTCTGCCGGGCCACACGCCGCTCATCACGCGGATTCGTCCGGGTGCGGTGCGTATCGAAGCTGAAAACGGCGAAGAAGAGTTTGTGTTCGTCGCCGGCGGCATCCTCGAAATCCAGCCGGGCGCTGTGACGGTTCTCGCCGACACGGCAATCCGCGGCAAGGATCTCGACGAGGCCAAGGCCGAAGACGCACGCAAGCGCGCGGAAGAGGCGCTGCAGAACACGGGTTCGAACCTCGAATACGCAACCGCGCAGGCGGAACTCGCGTATGCGACGGCTCAGCTCGCGGCTATCCAGCGTCTGCGCAAGCTGCGCGGTCAGCACTAAGACACGCGGTAGAAAAGAGCAGCCTTCGCGGCTGCTTTTTTTCGGCATTAAATTGACGTTTACGTAAAGGTAAAAAGTCCGCGTAGTTGAGAGAAAGAAAAAGCCGGCGATTGCCGTTCGCGTAATGCGCTGCGGGTAAGACTTGATGCCGGTCGGCCCTACGCCGATGGCACAATCGATTTCAAATGTATTTCAGTCGAGCGAGCTTTCGCTCACGGAGACAACACCATGGCAACGCATATGTCGGGCGAAGGTGCGCTCATCGAACCCAGGGACGGACTGTCGTATGTGCGCGGGTCGACTGAAATTCCGTTGAGCGAAGCGACCGTCGGCGAGTTTCTGCGAGAAACGGCGGCTCGCTTTCCCGATCGGCCAGCCGTGGTGTTTCGCGAGCAGGGCATCCGCTGGACGTGGAAGGCGTTCGCGGACGAGGTGGATGTGCTAGCGTCAGGGCTGCTCGCGCTCGGTATCGCGAAGGGCGATCGCGTCGGTATCTGGTCGCCGAATCGCGTCGAGTGGCTGCTGACGCAGTTCGCGACGGCGCGCATCGGCGCGATCCTCGTCAATATCAATCCGGCTTACCGGCTCGCCGAACTCGAATACGCGCTGAACAAGGTCGGCTGCAAGGCGATTATTGCCGCCGAGCGCTTCAAGGCATCGATGTATCTCGAGATGCTGCAGGAACTGGCTCCCGAACTGGCAACGCAGGCACCGGGCGAACTCCACGCCGCGCGGCTGCCGGAGTTGCGCTACGTGATCCGCATGGGCGACACGGAAACGCCGGGCATGCTGAGCTTTTCCGAGCTGATCGAGCGGGGGCGCGCGACGCTCGACACGGCCAGGCTCGATGCGATCGGCGCCACGCTGTCGTGTCACGAACCGATCAACATCCAGTTCACGAGCGGCACGACCGGCAACCCGAAGGGCGCGACGCTGACGCATAGCAACGTGGTCAACAACGCACGCTATATCGCGATGGCGATGCGGTTGAGCGAACACGACGGCTTGTGCATTCCCGTGCCGCTCTATCACTGCTTCGGGATGGTGCTGGCGGTGCTCGCGTGCGTCTCGGTGGGCACGAACATGGTGTTTCCGGGCGAAGGCTTCGACCCGGCCGCGACGCTGTCCGCGGCCGCGGACGAAAAATGCACCGCGCTGCATGGCGTGCCGACGATGTTCATCGCCGAACTCGATCACCCGACGTTCGCATCCCACGACTTCTCGCGCCTGCGTACCGGCATCATGGCGGGTTCGCCATGCCCGATCGAAACGATGAAGAAGGTCGTCTCGAAGATGCACTTGGCCGAGATCACCATCGCCTACGGCATGACGGAAACGAGCCCGGTGTCGTTCCAGAGCTCGACGACCGATCCGCTCGACAAGCGCACTACGACGGTCGGCCGTATCCAGCCGCATCTGGAAGTGAAAATCATCGATCCGCTCGGCAATGTCGTGCCGGTCGGCGAGACCGGCGAGCTCTGCACGCGCGGCTACTCGGTGATGCTCGGTTATTGGGGCGATGAGGCGAAGACGCGCGAGAGCATTGTCGACGGCTGGATGCATACCGGCGATCTGGCGACGCTCGATAGCGAGGGCTACTGCAACATCGTCGGCCGCCTGAAGGACATGCTGATTCGCGGCGGAGAAAACATCTATCCGCGCGAGATTGAGGAGTTTCTGTTTCGCCACCCGAAGATTCAGAGCGTGCAGGTGTTTGGCGTGCCCGACGCGAAGTATGGCGAAGAGGTTTGCGCGTGGGTCGTGCTGCGCGCGGGCGAACATGCGACCGCCGAAGAGATCCAGCAGTTCTGCCAGGGGCAGATTGCGCACTACAAGGTGCCGCGATATATCCGCTTCGTCGACGAATTGCCGATGACCGTAACCGGCAAGGTACAAAAATTCATCATGCGTGAGCGGATGATCGGCGAATTGAAGCTGAGCGTAGACAAGACCGCGTGATGCCTCACGAGCACTCGTGATACAGGATTCGAATAGGGAAGGAAACGCGGGTTGCGTGAGAGGTTTCGTCTCGCGCAAACGTTTGGGAAGACGAAAAAAAAGCGGGCCTGGAGCCCGCTAAAAACCACACGCTACGGGGTTAGCGCGAGGAGACCAAAGATGGGACCGGCTATCACGGCGACCCTGTGCCGATTACGGCCCCAACAGGGATGCCCCTTCACAGGGCTTCGGCAAAGCCGACCGGCAAGTGCATCGTATCCGCTCACACCACGCACCCAGCCACATCCGTGTTGAAACCGTTGAGGGCATTGTGGGCGAATTAACTTATGAGCGCGGTAACAAAGTGTTTCAGGTTGTAACGCCCGCCAGATAAGGCGCTGCGGGATTTATTGCCAAAATAAATCGTTTCAAACGTAGTATTTACCGATGACTGCCGCGCAATTTCATACGCATGATTGATGCCATTCGCGACGCATATCGCCGCATAAACTATTCGGTCGATTGCGCATGAAGTAGTTGCATATGCATCTTTTGCACGGCGAGTTCCCCGTATTACAAGAGCTTGGTCCGCCCCGGAAAATTCATCTGGTGAAATGCACGGTACGTGCTGCGTCGCAAAACTTTTATTTCCGATTCCTCGCGTAGAAAACAGGGGCGGATTGAACATCTTGTGACGCTGCGGCCATGGCGTGGATACGCTCAGAAACGTCGTGGCTCGTTACACGATCGTCTCCTTGCGAAACGAAACCGTCTTATGAGACTGGCTGCCTGCCCGAGCAAGAGCAGTTCACGACAGGCGGCCCGAAACAGCACACACAAAAACACGGGTAAATGGCGGCCTTACTTCAGCCACTTATCCGAAATAGCCTGATATTCGCCCGTTGCGCGCGCGAGATGCAGCCACTGGTCGACATACTGTTGGAACGCCACGTCGCCGCGCGGCAGCAGCCACGCCTTCTCGCCGTACTGGAACGGTTTGTCGGGGTGCACCGAGCACAGACCCGGATTCAGCTTCTGCTGCAACAGCGTCTCCGAGGCATCGGTCACCATCACGTCGGCTTTTCCGGCGAGGATCTGCTTGAAGATCGTCACGTTGTCCGGATAAACGGTCACGTTCGCATGCGGAAAGTATTGCTTTGCGAACTTCTCGTTCGTGCCGCCTGGATTGACGATCACCCGCGTGGCCGGCTGGTCGATCTGCGCGACGGTCTGGTATTTGTTGACGTCGTCGCAGCGGACGATCGGCGTCTTGCCGTCGATCATGTACGCCTGCGTGAAAAACGCATGCTTTTGCCGCTCGAGCGTCGGCGAAACGCCACCGATACCGATATCGCATTTCGCGACGAAGTCGGTCATCAGGTTCGACCACGACGTCTTGACGAACTCTACCTTCACGCCGAGCGACCTGGCGAGCGACTCCGCCATGTCGATGTCGATGCCTTCGAACTGCCCATCCCCCTTGTAGAACGAGTACGGCTTGTAGTCGCCGGTCGTACAGGCGCGCAGCGTGCCGCGGCTCATGATGTCGTCGAGCCGGGAAGGCGCGGTGGCGGTCTGCGCGCTGGCCACGCCCACCTGCATCAAGACGCCGGCGAGCGCGCCGAGCATTGCGAGAGCTGCCTTGTTCATCGAGTCTCCTTGTCGTGTGTAATTGGCTGGTAAGGCTGACGGATAGTAGCCCGCCAACGCGAGCTTGAACATCGGCCGTTCAGCCAGGTCCAGCCGGGCTGACAGTGACAGCCCACCGCGAATCGCCCGCCACGCGCGCCTTTGCCACGGCCGCAACCCCAAAGAGCGGGCTTTATGAGCCGCGAGCGCAACAGTTATTGGTCCGATCACGCGTAATGCGGCGAGCCGGGTCCGGTAAAATGCCGCCTTGCCTTCAGCTTTCTGGTCGTACGCAACGTGGCCCATCAACTTCTGAACGACACTTTCCTGCGCGCGCTGCTGCGCCAGCCAACCGACTACACGCCGATCTGGCTGATGCGCCAGGCGGGCCGCTATCTGCCCGAATACAACGCCACGCGCGGCCGCGCGGGCAGTTTCCTCGGGCTCGCGAAGAACCCGGCCTATGCGACGGAAGTCACGCTGCAGCCGCTCGACCGCTATCCGCTCGACGCCGCCATCCTGTTTTCCGACATCCTGACCGTGCCCGACGCGATGGGGCTGGGTCTCGAGTTCGTCAACGGCGAGGGGCCGAAATTTGCCCACCCGGTGCGCACCGAAGACGATGTCGCACGGCTCGCCGTGCCGGACATCGATGCGACGCTGCGCTACGTGACCGACGCCGTGCGCGAAATCCGCGTGGCGCTCAACGATGCGCAAGGCCGTCAGCGCGTGCCGCTGATCGGCTTCTCCGGCAGCCCGTGGACGCTCGCGTGCTACATGGTCGAAGGCGGCGGCTCGGCGGATTTCCGCACCGTCAAGTCGATGCTCTACGCGCGTCCCGATCTGCTGCACCGGATTCTCGACGTCAACGCGCGCTCGGTCGCGGCATACCTGAATGCGCAGATCGAAGCCGGCGCACAGGCCGTGATGATTTTCGACACGTGGGGCGGCACGCTCGCAGACAGCATTTATCAGCGGTTTTCGCTGCATTACATCGAACAGGTGGTGAGCCAGCTCAAGCGCGAGCATGACGGCGAGAAGATTCCCGTGATCGCGTTCACGAAGGGCGGTGGCCTGTGGCTCGAAGACATCGCCGCAAGCGGCGTCGACGCGGTCGGCCTCGACTGGACCGTCAACCTCGGCAAGGCGCGCGAGCGCGTCGGCGGCAAGGTCGCGCTTCAGGGCAATATCGACCCGTCCGTGCTGTTTGCGCCGCCTTCCGCGATTCGTAGGGAAGCGCGCGCGGTGCTCGACAGCTTCGGCAATCATCCGGGGCACGTTTTCAATCTCGGACACGGCATTTCGCAGTTCACGCCGCCGGAGCACGTCGCCGAACTGGTCGACGAAGTGCATCGCCATAGCCGCGCGATTCGAAGCGGTGCGCATACGCCGGCGTAATGCCGTCACCGACGCTGATTTTGTTGCGATGCAGCGAAGTGGGCTCTCGGCCTAAGGACGAATGTGCGGCGCAGAGGCCGTCAGATGGCGGTCTTGTGATTGTCAAGACTTGACTTATGCACATTCGTCACGCTGCGGCGCGGTAGAGGCTTTAATCGTGCCCCACCCCTTGCAATTTGCCGGCGCATTTGATCTAAGCCTTGTCTGGTAAGGGTTTGCGGGGAATCCGGCAAAATGTGCGCAACCCCACAGAAGGCCGTCGCGACGCCATTTCCGGCCCATCGGAGTGAAGTTCTTAACAAAGTTATCCACAGGGCAGCGAGTCGAGTGCAATTATTCAGCCGAATCCAAAACTTAGCGGCGAAATTGAAGTTTTACTTTAACTTCGACGGCCTCGCTTCGCGTCCAATTGACTCTGTGGTGTGGCTTGCGTCCGTGCAATGTTTTCGGCTTCCCTGCACCGCGTGAGCGACATGTTCGTCCGCGTCGCGCTCGACCATCCGCTGCCGACTCTGTTCGACTATCGCTGCGACACGCCGGAAGCGGCCGTGCCAGGCACGCTCGTTAGCGTGCCGTTCGGCAAGCGCCATGTGGTGGGGCTTGTCTGCGAAGTGACCGCTCACAGCGACGTGCCGGCCGAGCGTCTCAAGGCTGTGGATAAAGTCTGCGCCGCCTGTCCGCCAGTCTCGGCGCAATGGCTGGGGCTCGCCGCGTTCGCCGCGGATTACTACCAGCGCGGTCTCGGCGAAGTCGCATTGCCCGCGCTGCCGCAGGCTTTGCGCGATGCGTCACGCTGGTCGCGGCTGTTCGCACCGGAAGAGCGCTATCGGCTGATGCCCGAGGGTCGCGCGGCCTTGCCCGATACCTTGCCGGCCCGCGCGACGGCGCTGCGAAAGCTCGCGCAGGCGCTTGCCGAAACCGACTTCCTGCTTGCCGCCGACGCCCGCGCGCTCCATCCCAAGGCGCTGGCCACGCTGGAGAGCTGGCTGGCGGCCGGTTGGGTCGCGCTCGACGTGATCGAAGCCGCGGCGGTGCCGGCGGCCACCTCAGCGGCGGACGTGCCCGCGCCCTCGCTTCCCACGCTGACGGACGAGCAGGCCGCTGCCGTCGAAGCGATCCGCGATGCGGACGGCTTCGCGCCGTTCCTGCTGCACGGCGTGACCGGCAGCGGTAAGACAGAGGTGTATCTGCGCGCGCTTGCTGAAATGCTGGCCGCGAAGCCCGACGCTCAGGCGCTCGTGCTCGTGCCGGAAATCAACTTGACGCCGCAGTTCGAGGCGGCTTTCCGCGCGCGCTTCGCCGCGCTCGACGGCACGGCGATCGTCACGCTGCACAGCGGTCTCGCGGAGGGCGAGCGCGCCCGCAACTGGTTCGCCGCGCACACGGGCCGCGCGCGCATCGTGCTCGGCACGCGCCTCGCGGTGCTCGCATCGCTGCCGCGGCTCGCGATCATCGTCGTCGACGAGGAGCACGATCCAGCCTACAAGCAGCAGGAAGGTTTGCGCTATTCGGCGCGCGATCTGGCGATCTACCGCGCGAAGCAACTCGGCGTGCCGGTCGTGCTCGGCTCGGCGACGCCGTCGCTCGAAAGCTGGTGGCAGGCCGACCAGGGGCGCTACAAGCGGCTCACGCTGTCGCGCCGCGCGGTCGCCGATGCCGTGCTGCCGACCGTGCGGCTCATCGATCTCGAAGACGAGCGCCGGCGCGGGCGTGCCTCGGTCGAAGGCCTGTCGGGACCGCTGATCGCGGCGCTGAAGACGCGCCTCGAGCGCGGCGAGCAAAGCCTCGTGTTCCTGAACCGCCGCGGCTACGCGCCGCAGCTCGCGTGCGACGCGTGCGGCTGGGTCGCCGGTTGTCCGCGTTGCAGCGCCTATGTCGTGCTGCACAAGCCCGAGCGCGCGCTGCGTTGTCACCACTGCGGCTGGGAAGCGCGCATTCCGCGCTCGTGTCCGGAGTGCGGCAACGTCGATATCGCGCCGCTCGGGCGCGGCACGCAGCGCGTCGAGGAAACGCTCGCGAGCGCGGTGCCGGGCGCCCGCGTGCTGCGTATCGACGCCGACAGCACGCGCCGCAAAGGCAGCGCGCAGGCGCTGTTCTCGGACGTTCACGCGGGCGAGGTCGACATTCTGGTCGGCACGCAGATGATCGCGAAGGGGCACGATTTTCAGCGCGTCTCGCTGGTCAGCGTGCTGAATGCCGATACCGCGCTTTTTTCCCACGACTTCCGCGCGAGCGAGCGCCTGTTCGCGCAGCTGATGCAGGTGAGCGGGCGCGCGGGCCGCGCCGGCTTGCCGGGCGAAGTGCTCGTGCAGACGCGTTATCCGCGTCACGCGCTGTATCACGCGCTGGGCCGTCACGATTACGTCGGTTTTGCCAACTCGACGCTCGCCGAACGGCGCGATGCTCATCTGCCGCCGTTCGTCTACCAGGCGCTGCTGCGCGCCGAAGGGCGCACGCTCGAGGCCGCGCTCGCGTTCCTGCAGCAGGCCGCCGCCGAACTTGTCCACATCCCCGCCGCCGAGCGGGTGACCGTCTACGATGCGGTGCCGCTCACGATCGTCAAGGTCATGCACGTGCATCGCGCGCAACTGCTGATCGAGAGCGCTTCGCGCGCCGCGCTGCAGGCGACGCTGCGTGCGTGGCAACCGCTGCTACGCGGGCTCAAGGGTGTGCTGCGCTGGAATCTCGAAGTCGATCCGCTCGACATCTGACGCTCGCGGCTGGATCGCTGCGGCGTCGCACCGGCGAGTTGCCGTCATGTGGAGAGCCGGGAGGCGCTCGAACTGCGCATTCCGGGATTCGTCGTCGTCAGCTCGGGTTTGGGCGGGAGCGCTTCCGGTGGCGGGGCGTGCCGCCCGCCTGACCCGCTCGGGTCGCCGCGCAATGTCGGCACCTGGTTCGACGCGCCTGTCGTACAACTGATGCAATCGGCATGGCCGTGCGCCGCGTCGATCCAGACGCCCCGCAAGACGTCGTTTTCTTGCCACTTCGCGTGGGCCGTCGCGCCCGCATGCTCAATCGTTCAAGGCGGTCCGCGTCGTGTTGCTCGCCGATGCGCGCGAGGCCGCCTGTGTCTGATTCTCATCCTCTTCCTGCCTGTTCGGGCGCCCGGTCGCGCCTCGAATGAAGAGCACCGCACAGGTCGCACACAGCGCCCAGATGCCCAGTATCGCCCACCACTTTTCCATCTCACTGCCCTCGAAGGCCCCGTTTGTCTTCTTTGCGTGCCCGCAAACCGCAGGTTTGGGGCCGCCCGTCACCGTATCTCTATATATCGGCGCGTGCAGTCGTTTGATAAGGCTAATTGCGAAAAGAATCACGCCAGGGAAAATACCGATCGCAACCACGCTGGCCCGAATTCGCCTCTTCGGCCGAAAACTCAAGCCGCATAAGGCTTCTCGAGGGGTGCAACCGCAATCGAAGGTTGGTTGCACCTTTTTATTGGGAGGCGTACGATTCGCCGAACATTTAGTCTTTTGCCGGGCTCGCACCTGGTACTGAAGAAGGAAACATGGCTAGCACCACCCTTGGCGTTAAGGTCGACGACCTCCTGCGTTCCCGGCTCAAAGATGCCGCGACCCGTCTCGAACGCACCCCGCACTGGTTGATCAAACAGGCAATCTTCGCCTATCTCGAAAAAATCGAGCACGGTCAGCTGCCCGCCGAACTGTCGGGCGCGACAGGCTCGGCCGATCTCGCCGACGGCTCCGCGGTCGAGAGCGAGGAAGACGGCGCATCGCATCCGTTCCTCGATTTCGCGCAGAACGTGCAACCGCAATCGGTGCTGCGCGCGGCGATCACGGCCGCGTATCGCCGCCCCGAGCCGGAGTGCGTGCCGTTCCTGCTTGGCCAGGCGCGTCTGCCGGCCAATCTCGCGGGCGACGTGCAGGCGCTGGCCGGCAAGCTGGTCGAAACGCTGCGCTCGAAGAGCAAGGGCGGCGGCGTCGAAGGGCTGATCCACGAATTCTCGCTGTCGAGCCAGGAAGGTGTGGCGCTGATGTGTCTCGCCGAAGCGCTGCTGCGCATCCCCGACCGCGCGACGCGCGATGCGCTGATCCGCGACAAGATCAGCAAGGGCGACTGGAAATCACACGTCGGCCAGGCGCCGTCGCTGTTCGTCAACGCGGCGACCTGGGGCCTCATGCTCACGGGCAAGCTCGTGACGACCAATAGCGAGACGAGCCTGTCGTCGGCGCTCACGCGTCTGATCGGCAAGGGCGGCGAGCCGCTGATCCGCAAGGGCGTCGACATGGCGATGCGCCTGATGGGCGAGCAGTTCGTGACCGGCGAGAACATCTCCGAAGCGCTCGCGAACAGCCGCAAATACGAAGCGCGCGGTTTCCGCTACTCGTACGACATGCTCGGCGAGGCGGCCACCACCGAGGCCGACGCGCAGCGCTACTACGCGTCGTACGAGCAGGCGATCCACGCGATCGGCAAGGCGGCCGGCGGGCGCGGCATCTATGAAGGCCCGGGCATCTCGATCAAGCTCTCGGCGCTGCATCCGCGCTACTCGCGCTCGCAGCAGGAACGCACGATGGGCGAACTGCTGCCGCGCGTGCGCTCGCTCGCGATCCTCGCGCGCCGCTACGACATCGGCCTGAACATCGACGCCGAAGAGGCCGACCGCCTCGAACTGTCGCTCGACCTGCTCGAAGCGCTGTGTTTCGATCCGGAACTGGCCGGCTGGAACGGCATCGGCTTCGTGGTGCAGGCGTACCAGAAGCGCTGCCCGTTCGTGATCGACTACCTGGTCGATCTCGCGCGCCGCAGCCGTCACCGCATCATGGTGCGGCTCGTGAAGGGCGCGTACTGGGACACCGAAATCAAGCGCGCCCAGGTGGACGGCCTCGAAGGCTATCCGGTCTACACGCGCAAGGTCTACACCGACGTGTCGTACCTTGCGTGCGCGAAGAAGCTGCTGGGCGCGCCCGATGCGGTCTATCCGCAGTTCGCGACGCACAACGCGCACACGCTCTCGGCGATCTACTACCTCGCCGGCAACAACTACTACCCCGGCCAGTACGAGTTCCAGTGCCTGCACGGCATGGGCGAGCCGCTCTACGAAGAGGTCACGGGCCGCGACAAGCTGAACCGTCCGTGCCGCGTGTACGCGCCGGTCGGCACGCATGAGACGCTGCTCGCGTACCTCGTGCGCCGTCTGCTCGAAAACGGCGCGAACACGTCGTTCGTGAACCGTATCGCCGACGAAAGCGTTGCGATCAAGGACCTGATCGCCGATCCGGTCGAGGAAGCCTCGAAGATCGCGCCGCTCGGCGCACCGCACGCGAAGATTCCGCTGCCGCGCAACCTGTACGGCGCCGAGCGCTTCAATTCGATGGGCCTCGATCTGTCGAACGAGCACCGGCTCGCGTCGCTGTCGTCGGCGCTGCTCGCGAGCGCGCATCATCCGTGGCGCGCCGCGCCGATGCTCGAAGACAACGACGGCGCCGGCGGCACCGCGCGCGACGTGCGTAACCCGGCCGACCAGCGCGATCTCGTCGGCACGGTCGTCGAAGCGAGCGCCGAACACGTGAGCGCCGCGCTCGCGCATGCGGTTGCCGCAGCGCCGATCTGGCAGGCAACGCCGGTCGAAGCGCGCGCCGACTGCCTCGCGCGGGCCGCCGATCTGCTCGAAGCGCAGATGCACACGCTGATGGGCCTCGTGGTGCGCGAAGCGGGCAAGTCGCTGCCGAACGCGGTCGCGGAAATTCGCGAGGCGATCGACTTCCTGCGCTACTACTCGACGCAGATCCGCAGCGAGTTCTCGAACGATACGCATCGCCCGCTCGGTCCGGTGGTCTGCATCAGCCCGTGGAACTTCCCGCTCGCGATCTTCATGGGCCAGGTGGCTGCCGCGCTCGCGGCCGGCAACACGGTACTCGCGAAGCCGGCCGAACAGACGCCGCTGATCGCCGCGCAGGCGGTGCGCATCCTGCGCGAAGCCGGCGTGCCGGCGGGTGCGGTGCAACTGCTGCCGGGCGACGGCGAGACGGTCGGTGCCGCGCTGGTGGCCGATCCGCGCACGCGCGCCGTGATGTTCACGGGCTCGACCGAAGTCGCGCGCCTCATCAACAGGACGTTGTCGGGCCGCCTCGACCCGGACGGCAAGCCGATTCCGCTGATCGCCGAAACGGGCGGCCAGAACGCGATGATCGTCGATTCGTCGGCGCTCGCCGAGCAGGTGGTCGCGGACGTGCTGCAGTCGTCGTTCGACTCCGCCGGTCAACGGTGTTCGGCGCTGCGCGTTCTTTGTCTGCAGGAAGACGTCGCGGAGCGCACGCTCGAAATGCTGACGGGCGCGATGCGCGAGCTGGCGGTGGGCAATCCGGATCGCCTGTCGATCGACGTCGGCCCGGTGATCGACCTCGACGCGAAGCGCGGCATCGACGCGCACGTCGCGGCGATGCGCGACAAGGGCCGCAAGGTCGAGCAGTTGCCGTTGCCCGAGAGCACGGCGCAAGGCACGTTCGTGCCGCCGACGCTGATCGAGCTCGACAGCATCGACGAGCTGAAGCGCGAAGTGTTCGGCCCGGTGCTGCACGTCGTGCGCTATCGCCGCAGCCAGCTCGACAAGCTGCTCGAACAGATCCGCGCGACCGGCTACGGCCTGACGCTCGGCATCCATACGCGGATCGACGAGACGATCGCCCATGTGATCGGCCGCGCGCACGTCGGCAACATCTACGTGAACCGCAACGTGATCGGCGCGGTGGTGGGCGTCCAGCCGTTCGGCGGCGAAGGCCTGTCGGGCACGGGGCCGAAGGCGGGCGGCGCGCTGTATCTGCAGCGTCTGCTGGCGACGCGCCCGGCCGGTCTGCCGAAGTCGCTCGCGCAGGCGCTCGTCGCGGAAGTACCACGCACGGCGGAAAACGGCGACAATCCTGCCGCGGCACTGACCGTGCTGCGCGACTGGTTGATCGCCGAGCGCGAACCGCAGCTTGCCGCGCGCTGCGACGGTTATCTGTCGCATGTGCCGGCGGGCGCGACCGCGGTGCTCTCCGGGCCGACCGGCGAGCGCAATACGTACACGCTGGGCCCGCGCGGCACGGTGCTGTGCATCGCGTCGACCGCGAGCGGCGCGCGCGTGCAGTTGGCGGCGGCGCTGGCTACGGGAAATCGAGCCTTGTTTGAAGGCGCGGCAGGTGAACAATTAGTGGCGCAGCTGCCTGCATCGCTGAAGGCGCATGCAAGCGTGAAGAAGAACGCCGATGCGTCGTTCGACGCGGTGCTGTTCGAGGGCGACAGCGACGAGCTGCTCGCACTCGTGAAGGAAGTTGCGAAACGCGCGGGGCCGATCGTTTCGGTGCAGGGCGTCGCAGCCCGTGCGCTCGCGAGCGGGGACGAAGACTACGCGCTCGAGCGTCTGCTCACCGAGCGCTCGGTCAGCGTGAACACCGCGGCAGCGGGCGGCAATGCGAATTTGATGACGATCGGTTGAGCGAACCTCGGCGATTTCTTCAATAGAACGAAGCGGCACGGCGACCCCGAAACCGCTTCATCCACACCTGGTATCAAGGAGATGCTATGCAACACACAATGAAACAGCTGGCAGGCGCAGCTCTGGTTGCCGCAATGTCGCTGGCGGGGACAGCCAACGCTCAATCGACGGAAGACGTGAAGATCGGTTTCGCCGGTCCGATGACGGGTGCGCAGGCGCACTACGGCAAAGACTTCCAGAACGGCATCACACTCGCGGTCGAAGAGTTCAACGCGACCAAGCCGGTGATCGGCGGCAAGCAGGTTCGCATCGTGCTCGACTCCGCCGACGACCAGGCCGACCCGCGCACCGGCACGACGGTTGCGCAGAAGCTCGTGGATGACGGCATCAAGGGCATGCTCGGCCACTTCAACTCGGGCACGACGATCCCGGCTTCGCGCATCTACGCGAACGCGGGCATTCCGCAGATCGCGATGGCGACCGCGCCGGAATACACGCAGCAGGGCTTCAAGACCACCTTCCGCATGATGACGTCGGACACGCAGCAAGGCTCGGTGGCCGGCGCGTTCGCGGTGAAGAACCTCGGCATGAAGAAGATTGCGATCGTCGACGATCGCACCGCTTACGGCCAGGGTCTGGCCGATCAGTTCGAGAAGGCGGCGAAGGCGGCGGGCGCGACGATCGTCGATCGTGAATATACGAACGACAAGGCCGTTGACTTCAAGTCGATCCTGACCAAGCTGAAGTCGACCAACCCGGACCTGATCTACTACGGCGGCGCGGACTCGCAAGCAGCACCGATGGTCAAGCAGATGAAGCAGCTCGGCGTGAAGGCGCCGCTGATGGGCGGCGAAATGGTCCACACGCCGACCTTCATCAAGCTCGCGGGCGACGCGGCGAACGGCACGGTGGCTTCGCTCGCCGGTCTGCCGCTCGACCAGATGCCGGGTGGCAAGGCCTATGTCGAGAAGTACAAGAAGCGCTTCAACGAAGACGTGCAGACGTACTCGCCGTACGCCTACGACGGCGCGATGGCGATGTTCGCCGCGATGAAGAGCGCGAACTCGACCGATCCGGCGAAGTACCTGCCGGTGCTCGCGAAGACTTCGATGCCGGCCGTGACGTCGGCCAACCTCGCATACGACGAACGCGGCGATCTGAAGAACGGCGGCATCACGCTGTACAAGGTCGTCGACGGCAAGTGGACGACGCTGCAAAGCGTAGGCGGCAAGTAAGTTTTTTGCCGGCTGCGGTTGATGGTGAAAAAACCCCGCTTCGGCGGGGTTTTTTATTGGCTATGCGGTCGAGGTGCTTTTAGAGTGTGCAGCCGTTCATTCCCCCCGCATCTTCCTCCCCTGCTCACGAATCATCTCCAGCGTCGCCGCAGGCGTGCTCGCCTCCTGCGGCATGCGAATCTCGATCACCGCCGGCAGCTGCGATTCGAGCGCGCGTTGCAATACCGGCAGAAAATCTTCGGTACGCTCGACGGTCTCGCCATGCGCGCCGAACGAGCGCGCGAATGCCGCGAAGTCCGGATTCGTGAGGCCGGTGCCATGCACGCGATGCGGATAGTGCCGCTCCTGATGCATGCGGATCGTGCCGAAGTGGCTGTTGTTGACGACGATGAACAGCACGCGCAGGTCGTACTGCATCGCCGTCGCGAGTTCCTGGGCCGCCATCATGAAGCAGCCGTCGCCGGCGAGCGCGACCACCGCGCGTTGCGGATACAGCGACTTCGCCGCGAGCGCCGCCGGCACGCCGTAGCCCATCGCGCCGCTCGTCGGCGCAAGCTGCGAGCGGAAGTGCCGATACGAGAAATGCCGATGCAGCCACGTCGCGTAATTGCCGGCGCCGTTCGTGAGGATCGCGTCGTCGGGCAGGTGCGCGCGTAATTGCTGGATCACTTCGCCCATCTGCACGTCGCCGGGAATCGGCCGCGGCTTGCGCCATTCCAGATACGCGCGATGCGCTTCCGCGGCGGCGCCCGCCCAGGCGGGCGTGCCGGACGACGACGGCTTCAGCTCCGCCAGCATCGCGGCCAGCTCGGGCATGCCGGACACGATCGGCAGATCGGCCGCATACACGCGCCCGAGTTCTTCCGCGCCCTGATGCACGTGCACGAGCGTCTGCTTCGTCTTCGGAATGTCGAGCAGCGTGTAGCCGTTCGTGGTGGCTTCGCCGAGACGCGGACCGAGCGCGAGCAGCACGTCGGCGTCGCGGATGCGCTGCGCGAGCGCGGGATTGATGCCGAGGCCGACGTCGCCCGCATAGTTCGGATGCTCGTTATCGAAGGTGTCCTGGAAGCGGAACGCGAGGCCGATCGGCAACTGCCAGTTTTCGATGAAACGGCGCAGGTCCGCGCAGGCGGCCGGCGTCCAGCCGCTGCCGCCCGCGATCACCATCGGCCGTTGCGCGCCGTCGAGCAACTGGCGCAGCTTCTCCATCTGCGCGGCGGACGGCGACGCCGCCACGCGCTGATAAGCGGGCGCGCCGGGCACCGCGTCGCATGCCTCGCTCAACACGTCTTCGGGCAACGACAGCACGACCGGTCCCGGCCGGCCCGAGGTGGCCGTGTGAAACGCGTGGCTCAGGTATTCGGGAATGCGCTTCGGGTCGTCGATCTGCGCGACCCACTTCGCCATCTGGCCGAACATGCGCCGATAGTCGATCTCCTGAAACGCCTCGCGTTCGAGATGCTCGCGTGCGCACTGGCCGATCAGCAGGATCATCGGCGTCGAGTCCTGAAACGCCGTGTGCACGCCGATCGATGCATGCGTCGCGCCCGGCCCGCGCGTAACGAGCGCGACACCGGGCCGGCCGGTCAGCTTGCCGACCGCTTCGGCCATGTTCGCGGCGGCCGCCTCGTGACGGCAGACGACCGTCTGGATGCGCGCGGTTTCGTCATGCAGCGAATCGAGCACGGCGAGGAAGCTTTCGCCGGGCACGCAAAATACGCGTTCGACGCCATGCGTGAGCAACGCATCGACGACGAGGCGCGCGCCGGTCGTGCGCGCGAGGGGGGAAACGGAAACGTTGGAAGCGGGAGCATTCGACAGCGACATGGCGAGGAAGCCTCCTGGCAGCGCGTGAGCGCAATGGAATGAGGCCGCACCGACGCAATGTGCGAGCGCAGCCGATGGGCGGTTCGACAGCTTACGCCGGGCACGTGTGCGCTGTCACGGCACGGCGGGAACGCGGCAGGCGCCGCCGCGTTCAGCACTCGACGATATTTACCGCCAGGCCGCCGCGCGACGTTTCCTTGTACTTGGTCTTCATGTCCGCGCCGGTTTCGCGCATCGTCTTGATGACCGAATCGAGCGATACGTAGTGGCTGCCGTCGCCGCGCAACGCCATGCGCGCCGCATTGACGGCTTTCACCGACGCCATCGCATTGCGCTCGATGCACGGAATCTGCACCATGCCGCCGACCGGATCGCAGGTGAGCCCGAGGTTGTGTTCCATGCCGATTTCGGCCGCATTCTCGACCTGCTGCGGCGTGCCGCCCATCACCGCGGCGAGTGCGCCGGCCGCCATCGAGCAGGCCACGCCCACTTCGCCCTGGCAGCCCACTTCCGCGCCCGAAATCGACGCGTTGAGCTTGTAGAGAATTCCGATCGCGGCGGCCGTCATCAGGAAGTCGATCACGCCCTGCTCGTTCGCGTTCGGCATGAAGCGCGTGTAGTAGTGCAGCACGGCCGGGATGATGCCGGCCGCGCCGTTGGTCGGCGCGGTGACGACGCGCCCGCCCGCGGCGTTCTCCTCGTTGACGGCGATCGCATAGAGGTTGATCCAGTCGACCATCGAGAGCGGATCCTGCAACGCGCGTTCGGGATGGCCCGTCAACGCGCGATACAGCTGCGGCGCGCGCCGCTTCACCTGGAACGGACCGGGCAAGTGGCCGTCGGCATCGGGATTGTTGATGCCGCAGCCGCGTGCGACGCATGCCTGCATCACGTCCCAGATTTTCAGCAGGCCCGCGCGCGTTTCTTCTTCGGTGTGCCAGGCGCGCTCGTTTTCCCGCATCAGTTGCGCGATGCTCTTGCCGCTCGACGCGCACAGCGCGAGCAACTCGTTGGCGGTGCGGAACGAATACGGCAATTGATCGACGGCGCTCAGCACCTTCGTGTTCGGCGCGCCGGCCGTCACCACGAAGCCGCCGCCGACCGACAGATAAGTCGATTCGCGCAGCGTCGCGCCTTGCGCGTCGAATGCGTGCAGTTTCAGGCCGTTCGGATGCTCGGGCAGCGCCTGACGATAGAACGCGATGTGCTCCTTCAGCACGAACGGCACGTCATGCGTGCCGAGCAGCGCGAGCTTGCGCGACACGCGCACCGCTTCGAGCCGCTGCGTGATCGTTTCCGGATTGACGGTGTCGGGCGCATCGCCCATCAGGCCGAGCATGACGCCGCGATCGGTGCCGTGCCCTTTGCCGGTCGCGCCGAGCGAGCCGTACAGCTCGGCTTTCACCGACGCGGTGGCGTCGAGCAGCCCGTCGCGCTCGAGTCCCTGGACGAACATCAGCGCCGCGCGCATCGGCCCGACGGTGTGCGAGCTGGACGGACCAATGCCGATTTTGAAGAGATCGAAGACGCTGACTGCCATGTACTGCTCCTGCTGCGTAGATAAATAGTTTAGCGCGCCGGCAGCGGCAAACACACGGCGAGCCACGCGGGCGGCGTCGGTGCGAGCTGCAGCGCGATGGGCGTAAAGCGCCCGTCGAGACGCGCCGCCAGGTGAAACAGTTCCGTCGCGCTTTTCGGGTCCCATGGGCCCGCGTAGCCGGGCAAGCCGGCCTCGCGACGTTTCGTGTCGAACGGAATGTTCGAATGCACGAATTCCTCATGCGTCTGGGTGCCCATGGCGAACGGCACGAGCCAGTTCAGCGCGGCGAGCAGCGTCGCGCCGTTCGCGCCCTTCTCCTGCAGCCAGTTGCGGTTGTGGCGGCGCGCGGCGAGCGCGGCCGTCACGAGCGGTTGCAGATCGTAGGCCACGTAGCGCAGCGCGTCGCGCTCGCCGAAATCGATCGTCGAGCCGTCTGGCGCGACGTTGTCGCCGATATGCTCGACGAACAGCCGTTGCGCGGCGTTGATCATCTTGCGATTGTCGAGCGTGAACGCGGCCATCGCGATCAGCTTGATGCGGTGGCTCTGCCAATTGTTGCGGAACGTGCCCGTAAGCGGCCGCGGCTGCGCGTCGATCTGCGCGATGTAGCCGCTCGCGAGCTTCGTCAGGAAGGCCATTGCCGCGTTGCGGGTTTTGACGGGCAGCGCGCTCGCGGTCATGTCGTACGCGAGGATCAGCCCTTCGAAATGCGTCTCGTCGATCGGATTGAAGCTCGGCTGATAGGTCGTGACCCAGGCATAGAGCAGACGGTCGACGAGCTTGAGGAAGCGGTCGTCGCTGGTTGCGCGCCACGCCAGCGCGGCGTCGCGCAGCAGGTCGAGGTCCTGTTCCGCTTCGACGCTCTGATCGTAGATGCCCTCGTGCGGCAACGTGCCCTCGGTGTGCAGTTTCGCGAGCGCATGCGGCTGCTCGTTCAGATGCGCCTGCACATTGCTGACGAGTGCCTTGACGCCGGGATCGGCATGGGTGCGCTCGCTGGTTTGCAGCGCGGGCGCCGCGCAGAAATTCATCGCGGCCTGTGCCTCGCGCAGCGGCAGCAGCGCGGCCGCGCCGGCCAGCAGCATGACGTAGGCGGCCCGCCACGAACGGGCGGCGGCGGCCCGGCTTTGCATCGATCGCACCTTTCGCGCCATGCGGAACTCCTCGTTAGGCTGATTCGGTGTGTGATGTTAGCCGTTTGCGGCCCTCAACGACAGGACTGCGCGTGGGCCGCGCCGCGTCCGCTCATGGACGCCGATGCCGACGCCGAGCAGGCTTCACCGCGTCGCGCCGCCTGCTCGCGCGTGCTATGCGCACGGCAGGCGGTGGGCGCGCGACTTACTCGTAATCCGCGATCGGCACGCACGAGCAGAACAGGTTGCGGTCGCCGTACACGTTGTCCGCGCGGCCGACCGGCGGCCAGTACTTCTTCGCGATCAGCGTCTTCAGCGGATAGGCAGCGGTTTCGCGCGCATACGCATGCTTCCAGTCGTCGGCGATCACGACCGCCGCCGTGTGCGGCGCGTGTTTGAGCGGATTGTCCTCGCGGTCCGAACGGCCTTCCTCGACCGCGCGGATTTCCTCGCGAATCGCGATCATCGCCTCGATGAAGCGATCGAGTTCTTCCTTCGACTCCGACTCGGTCGGCTCGACCATCAGCGTGCCCGGCACCGGGAAGCTCATGGTCGGCGCGTGGAAGCCGTAGTCGGCGAGGCGCTTGGCGACGTCGTCGACGGTGATGCCGCTCGTGTCCTTGATGGGACGCAGATCGAGAATGCACTCGTGCGCGACGAGGCCGCCGGGGCCCGAGTACAGCACCGGATAGTGCGGCACGAGCTTGTTGGCAACGTAGTTTGCGTTGAGGATCGCGGTTTCGGTCGCGGCGGTCAGGTTTTTCGCGCCCATCATCGCGATATACATCCACGAGATCGGCAGGATCGAGGCCGAGCCGTACGGCGCGCCCGACACCGCGCCGATGCCTTGCGGCGCGCGTTCGTAACCGGAGGAAGTCTGGTTCGGCAGGAACTGCGCGAGGTGCGCGCCGACCGCGACCGGGCCGACGCCCGGACCGCCGCCGCCGTGCGGAATGCAGAAGGTCTTGTGCAGGTTCAGGTGCGAGACGTCGCCGCCGAACTGACCCGGCGCGCACAGGCCGACCATCGCGTTCATGTTCGCGCCGTCCACGTACACCTGGCCGCCGTGTGCATGCACGATCTCGCAGATTTCGCGCACGTTCGCCTCGAACACGCCGTGCGTCGACGGATACGTAATCATGATCGCGGCGAGCTTGTCGGCGTGCTGCGCGGCTTTCTTCTTCAGGTCTTCGATATCGACGTTGCCCTGCGCGTCGCATGCCACGACCACGACCTGCATGCCGGCCATCTGCGCCGACGCCGGGTTCGTGCCGTGCGCCGAAGCCGGAATCAGGCAGACGTTGCGATGCGCTTCGCCGCGCGACGCGTGATACGCGTGGATGATGAGCAGACCCGCGTACTCGCCTTGCGAGCCCGCGTTCGGCTGCAGCGACACGGCCGCATAACCGGTGGCTGCGACCAGCATCTGTTCGAGCTGATCGATCATCTCGCGGTAGCCGACGGTTTGCTCGGCCGGCGCGAACGGGTGAATCTGACCGAACTCGGGCCACGTGACCGGCAGCATTTCCGAGGTCGCATTGAGCTTCATCGTGCAGGAGCCGAGCGGGATCATCGAGCGGTCGAGCGCGAGGTCCTTGTCCGACAGGCTGCGCAGATAGCGCAGCATTTCCGTTTCCGAATGATGACGGTTGAACACGTGGTGCGTGAGGTACGCGCTCGTGCGTTCGAGCGCGGCCGGCACCGACGCGGTGTTCGCCGCGGTCAGCGTCGAGTCGAGCGCGTCGACTTGCGGCACGTCCTTCGCTCCTGCGGCCTGTGCGAACACCGCGAGCAGATCGGCGAGATCGCCGCGCGTGGTGGTTTCGTCGACGGACACGCCGACTTGCGTGTCGCTGACACGGCGCAGGTTGATGCGCTGCGCCTTCGCGGCGTCGTGCAGCGCTTGCGTACGCGCGCCGCTGTTGAACGTGAGCGTGTCGAAGAAGGTCTCGTTCGCGAGCGTGTAGCCGAGTTGCTGCGCGCCTGCGGCGAGCAGCGCGGCGACGCGGTTCACGCGCAGCGCGATCGTCTTCAGGCCGCGCGGGCCGTGATAGACCGCATACATGCTCGCCATGATCGCGAGCAGCGCCTGCGCGGTACACACGTTCGAGGTTGCCTTCTCGCGGCGGATGTGCTGTTCGCGCGTTTGCAGCGCGAGACGCAGCGCGGGATTGCCTTGCGCGTCCACGGTCACGCCGACGAGGCGCCCCGGCATCTGCCGCTTGAATTCGTCGCGCACTGCGAGGTACGCGGCATGCGGGCCGCCGAAGCCGACCGGCACGCCGAAACGCTGCGTGTTGCCGACCGCCACGTCCGCGCCCCATTCGCCCGGCGGCGTGAGCAGCGTCAGCGCGAGCAGGTCGGCGGCGGCGACCACATGGCCGCCCGTCGCGTGGATCGCTTCGGTCAGCGCGCGGTAGTCGCGCACGTCGCCGTTGACGCCCGGGTATTGCAGCAGCACGCCGAATGCGTTCGCATTCGCGGCTTCGGCGGCCGGGCCCACCTTTACTTCGATGCCGACCGGCGTCGCGCGCGTCTTCACGACTTCGATGGTTTGCGGCAGTACGTCGTCGGCGACGAAGAACACGTTCGACTTCGGCTTGCCGACGCGTTGCAGCAGCGTCATCGCTTCAGCGGCGGCGGTCGCTTCGTCGAGCAGCGACGCGTTCGAGATCGCGAGGCCGGTCAGGTCGGTGACCATCTGCTGGAAGTTCAGCAGCGCTTCCAGACGGCCTTGGGAAATTTCAGGCTGATACGGCGTGTACGCGGTGTACCACGCCGGATTTTCGAGCACGTTGCGCAGGATCACCGTCGGCGTATGGGCGTTGTAATAGCCCTGGCCGATGTAGGAGCGGAACACCTGGTTCCTGTCCGCGAGCTCGCGCAGCGCGGCGAGCGCCTCGGCTTCGCTCTTGGGCTGCGCGAAGGGGCCGAGCGGCAGCGCTTCGGTGCGGCGGATCGTCTGCGGGATGACGGCGTCGATCAATGCCGCGCGCGACGCGAAGCCGAGTGCTTCGAGCATCGCTTGCTGGTCGGCCGCATCCGGGCCGATATGCCGTTCGGCGAAGGCGTCGTGCACTTCGAGTGCGGCAAGCGAGAGAGGAGTGCGGTTCATCAGACGATCCGGGTGTTCGAGCTTCATGGGTGTTCCTGGTGGCGCGGCGCACGCCGTGTTGCGTGCGCCGCGCCGGACGGTTAAAACGGACTGCGAGTCAGGCGCCGATTCGGCGGGCGACTCAGGCGCCGATCGACTTCGCGTAGGCGTCGGCGTCGATCAGGCGGTCGAGTGCCGCGCCGTCGGCCGGCTTGATCTTGAAGAGCCAGCTGTCGTACGGCGCGCTGTTGACCGAGTCGGGCGAGTCGGCGACGGCCGTGTTCGCTTCGATGATCTCGCCCGCGACCGGCAAGTAGATGTCGGAAGCGGCCTTCACCGATTCGATGACGGCGACGGTGTCGCCGGCGTTCAAGCTTTTGCCCAGTTCCTGGACTTCGAAGAAGACGATGTCGCCGAGCGCTTCCTGCGCGTGGTCGGTGATGCCGACCGTCAGCGTGCCGTCCGCTTCGGTACGGACCCATTCGTGCGATTCGGTGTATTTCAGATCGGCCGGGATGCTCATCGGATGCTCCTATGCGTGGTTCGGTAGTGACTTGAATGGGGGGCGTGCGCCGGCTGCTTAAACCGCCAGCACCTTGCCGTTGCGCACGAATGGCAGTTTTACCACGCTTGCGGGGCAGGCTTTGTCGCGAATCTGGACCTGCACGGTATCGCCCGGCTGCACGCCTTGCGGCACGCGCGCGAAGGCGATCGATTCCTGCATGGTCGGGGAAAACGTGCCGCTGGTGATTTCGCCTTCGCCGTGCGGCGTGACGACTTTCTGATGCGCGCGCAGCACGCCCGCGGCCTTGCCGTTTTCCTTCAGCAGGATCAGGCCGACGAACGCGGCGCGCGAGCCGTCGGCTTCGAGCCGGCTCTTGCCGACGAAGTCGCGCGGCGCGGCGAGGTCGACGGTCCAGGCGAGGCCGGCGTCGAGCGGCGAGACGGTGTCGTCCATGTCCTGACCGTACAGGTTCATGCCGGCTTCGAGGCGCAGCGTGTCGCGCGCGCCGAGACCGGCCGGGCGCACGCCCTGGGCGGCGAGCGCATTCCACAGCGCTTCGACGTGCGCGGCCGGCACGATGATCTCGAAGCCGTCTTCGCCGGTGTAGCCGGTGCGCGCGACGGTCAGTTCGCCGAACGGCGTGCCGTCGACGCGCGCGGCGTTGAACGGCTTCAGCGCTTCGGTGGCGGCGCGCGCGGCCGGCACGGTTTGCCAGGCTTTTTCGCGCGCGTTCGGGCCTTGCACCGCGACGATCGCGAGGTCGCGGCGCGGCGTGATGGCGAGGCCGAAGCCGCCTTCGGCATTGAGCTGGCCGAACCAGGCGAGGTCTTTGTCTGCGGTGCCGGCGTTGACGACCACGCGGAAGTGGTCTTCGCCGAAGTAATAGACGATCAGATCGTCGATCACGCCGCCTTGCGGGTTCAGCATGCAGGAGTAGAGCGCACGGCCCGGCGTTTGCAGCTTCGCGACGTTGTTCGCGAGTGCGTATTCGAAGAACGCGCGCACGCGTTCGCCGGTGAAGTCGACCACGCACATGTGGGAGACGTCGAACATGCCGGCGTCGGTGCGCACCGCGCGATGTTCCTCGATCTGCGAGCCGTAGTTGACGGGCATGTCCCAGCCGCCGAAGTCGACCATGCGGGCGTTGAGCGCGCGGTGAGCGGCGTGGAGCGGGGTGTGTTTGAGTTCGGTCATGGGGCCTCGGGCGTCTCGCGAAACAAAAAAGGCCATGCGGCGCAACGCCTCGCGGCCGTGTGCCTGCGAGCGTGATCCTGCATGACCCCTCTGTCCTCGATACCTGAGAGATTGCGCTGCCGCGGCCGGCTCGATGAGCCCGATTCGTCACGGTGAAACGCGCGCCCCTTCGGTGGGCAGCCTGCCTGCTGTGCACGACGTGCGACGCGGATGGCTACTGCCGCTCTCCAGAGTGCGAAAAAACCGCCGGAAGGCGGGTTTTTTCGACGCGGTCGGTCCTTTTGCCTGAGAGTTTGCGGGTGTGCCCCTTCGGCGGCGCGGCCTGCGATTTTTCGCTTGCCGGCGCGCTCTCCCGACGCGTGCGGCGAATTTACGCGACGGGCCGGGGCTTGTCAAATCAAGGCTCGTGACCGTGATGGCGACTGCGGCGGCGGCTTCGCGGCGCAAAAAAAGCGCGGGACGTGATGCTCGCGCTTTCGATTGCCACTGCTTCCGCTGCTACGCGGCTACCGGTTCATGACCGGTAGCCGGCGGCAGGTAACGGGCAGGCGACCGGCGCTGGCCCGGTTTGCCCGGCTGGCTGCCGGCGGCGCCTTCTCGCGTTTATTCGCCGATCGCGTGCGCCGCGTTGTCCAGCTCCTGATTCAACACGCGCTGCTCGTCGGCGGACAAACCGCCGCCGTGTTGCGCGGCCATGTCGTGCGCTTCCTGGCGGATCGTGTCCAGACGATGATGCAGCGCGCCACCTTGCGGCGGCGGGTAGTAGCCCTGGTT
Source organism: Paraburkholderia sp. Ac-20336 (assembly GCF_017105025.1). Classification (NCBI taxonomy): domain Bacteria; kingdom Pseudomonadati; phylum Pseudomonadota; class Betaproteobacteria; order Burkholderiales; family Burkholderiaceae; genus Paraburkholderia; species Paraburkholderia sp. Ac-20336. Next base: position 91,887 of record NZ_JAAGPS010000009.1, read on the forward strand.
CACATGGGCGTCGATCCGGTGCGAGAGATTGTCGATCCGGCCATCGACCTGACGCAGGCGTTGATCCGCGATCTGCTGCGGGCTAGGACCAGGGTGCGGCGCGGGCGGAGGCGGCACCACGCAGGCGGCGAGGGAACTGAGCAGGGCGCATGCGGCCAGGGCTCGGATGGTACGAGGCATGGATTCTCCGTAGGTCGTTGTCGTGATTTGGGTGCTACTCCGCTAGCAACGGATGATGGCGGGTGCTCGCTGACCCGTCGGCGGGCAAATTTGTAACGTTATGTTCCTTTCTGGACTGTCAGCGAAGCCCGATCCGACGGGCTTCGCGACCCGATCCGCCACGCCGTTTTGGGTACACAAAACGGCGCGGCGCGCAGCCGGGCGCGTCAGCGCACGCGCTCGAACGGCAGGCGCACGCCCTGTTCGGAGCTGCGTTCCGCCAGTTCGACGAGCGTCATGACGTCGACCGCGTCCTGTGCGCTGACCGGGAACGCCACGCCGTTCTGGATCGCGTCGGCGAGCGCAATATAGAAGCCCACGTATTCGCCGTTGCGGGTCGGCCATTCGCGCTCGACTTCCTGGTCGCCTTCCAGCACGCGCAGCACGCCGGGCGTATTGCCGGCGCCGAAGCCTTCGTCGCCGGGACGCAGCCCCGCCTTCAGCTGATCTTCCTGCGTGTCGAGACCGTACTTCACGTAACTGCCGCGCGTTCCGTGGATGGCAAAGCGCGGGCCCGGCAGCGAGGTCAGCGCGCTCGCGTGCAGCACGACTTCGAACTCGCCGTAGCCGAGCTGGATATGCACGTAGTCGGGCGCGCTCGCGGCGTCGCGATGCGTGCGCACGGTTGCCGAGACCGTCTGCGGTGCGCCGAACAGCGCGAGTGCCTGGTCGATCAGATGCGGGCCGAGATCGAACAGCAGGCCGCCGCCGCGCGTGACGTCTTCGCGCCAGCGCTGACGCACGCCCGGGCGAAAGCGGTCGAAATGCGATTCGTACTGCGTGACGCGGCCCAGTTCCACGCGCGCGAGCAGATCGCGCACGGTCAGGAAGTCGCCGTCCCAACGGCGGTTGTGAAAGGGCGCGAACAGCTTGCCGCGCGCGAGCGCGATATTGGCGAGCGTGTGGGCGTCGGCGGCGGACAGCGTGACCGGCTTGTCGACCACCACGTGCTTGCCGGCTTCTAGCGTGCGGCGCGCGAGGTCGAAGTGCGTGTCGTTGGGCGTCGCGATCACCACGCAGTCGATTTCGTCGAGCGCGAGCAGCGCGTCGAGGTCCGCGACGATCTTCGCGTGCGGATAGTCGGCCCGCGCGCGCTCGGGCTGCCCGGTCGCGATGGCGGCGACGCTCGCGCGCCCGCAATGTTCGATCACCGGTGCGTGAAACGTCGCGCCGGCGAAGCCGTAGCCCATCAATCCAATCTTCAGCGATGCGGACATGCGTGTCTTCCTGCAAAAACGGCGCGCCGCTTTGCCACCGCGGCGACGGCGCGCAACGTCCTCATTGTGGCATTTGTCGGATGGACTGGGGAGCCGCGGCGAGATTGCCGCGGCGGCGCGCGGCGGTAGTTCGCGAAGGCATCGATCGCGGATAACTGTCGTGGATAACCGTCGAGGTCAGCCGTCGGGTCAACCGTGTTAACATCGCTGCTCTCGCGCGAAGCGCGCCGCGCAGGACGCCGGTTGCAGGCGGCGGCGCGGCACCGCGCAGCATCTCCTGGGGCCTTCGGCCGGCGTCTCGCGCCGCGGCGATCTCGACAGCCCTCAACCGTATTACCCATCCACAGACGATGTCCGCAGGCCTGAACCCCGCCCAAAGTGAAGCGGTCCGTTATCTCGACGGCCCCTGTCTCGTGCTCGCTGGCGCGGGCAGCGGCAAGACGCGCGTGATTACGCAGAAAATCGCGCACCTGATCGAAGCGAAGGGCTTCGAGCCGCGCCACATCGCGGCCGTCACGTTCACGAACAAGGCGGCGGCGGAAATGCGCGAGCGCGTCGGCAAGCTGCTCGAAGGCAAGACGTTGACCACGCCCGGCAAGGAAGGCCGCAAGGTGCCCGTGAACCAGCTGACGGTGTGTACCTTCCACTCGCTCGGCGTGCAGATTCTGCGGCAGGAAGCGGAGCACGTCGGCCTGAAGCCGCAGTTCTCGATCATGGATTCCGACGACTGCTTCGGCATGATCCAGGAGCAGGTCGGCTCGACGGACAAGGGCTTCATCCGCAAGATCCAGTCGATCATCTCGTTGTGGAAGAACGGCCTCATCATGCCCGAGCAGGCGATCGCGACGGCCTCGACCGAGGACGAGCATCAGGCGGCGATCGTCTATCGCAACTATGTGGCGACGCTGCACGCGTATCAGGCGGTCGATTTCGACGATCTGATCCGCCTGCCCGCCGAACTGTTCGCGAACAACGAGCCGGTGCGCGACCGCTGGCAGAACAAGCTGCGCTATCTGCTGATCGACGAGTATCAGGACACCAACGCGTGCCAGTACGAACTCGTGAAGCTGCTCGCGGGCAAGCGTGCGGCGTTCACGGCGGTCGGCGACGACGATCAGGCGATCTACGGCTGGCGCGGCGCGACCCTCGAAAACCTCGGCCAGCTCGGCAAGGATTTCCCGAACCTGCATCTGATCAAGCTCGAACAGAACTACCGCTCGACGGTGCGCATCCTGACCGCCGCCAATAACGTGATCGCGAACAACCCGAAGCTGTTCGAGAAGAAGCTGTGGTCCGAGCACGGCATGGGCGACACGATCACCGTGACGGGCTGCAACGACGAGGAGCACGAGGCGGAGTCGGTGGTGTTTCGCCTGTCCGCGCACAAGTTCGAGCGGCGCACGAATTTCCGCGACTACGCGATCCTCTATCGCGGCAACTTCCAGGCGCGCATCTTCGAGCAGGTGCTGCGCCGCGAGCGGATTCCGTACGTGCTGTCGGGTGGCCAGTCGTTCTTCGACAAGGCCGAGATCAAGGACATCTGCGCGTATCTGCGACTGATCGCCAACGCGAACGACGACCCCGCGTTCATCCGCGCGATCACGACGCCGCGCCGCGGCGTCGGCAATACGACGCTCGAAGCGCTCGGCGCGTTCGCGGGGCAGGCGAAGGTGTCGCTGTTCGAGGCGGTTTATATGGGCGGCATCGAGGCGCGCCTGTCGCCACGCCAGATCGAGCCGATGCGCGCGTTCTGCGACTTCATGCAGCGCCTGACCGAGCGCGCGGAAAAGGACGCGGCGGGCACGCTGCTCGATGAACTGATGGAGGCGATCCATTACGAGGCGTATCTGTACGACGCGTTCGACGAACGCCAGGCGCAGGCGAAGTGGCAGAACGTGCTCGAATTCATGGAGTGGCTCAAGCGCAAGGGCACGAAGGAAGAACCCGGGCACGGCAGCGAGAGCCAGGCGACCGGTTACGACAGCGCCGACGGCTTTGGCGACACCGGCAAGAACCTGCTCGGCCTGATCCAGACGGTCGCGCTGATGTCGATGCTCGAAGGCCGCGAGGAAGATCCCGATGCGGTGCGCCTGTCGACCGTGCATGCGTCGAAGGGGCTCGAGTATCCGCATGTGTTTCTGGTCGGCGTCGAGGAAGGCATCATGCCGCATCGCGGCGGCCCCGACGACGAACCGATCGACGACGCGCGCATCGAGGAAGAACGCCGCCTGATGTACGTCGCGATCACGCGCGCGCAGCGCAGCCTGCATCTGAACTGGTGCAAGAAGCGCAAGCGGGCGAGAGAGACGATCGTCTGCGAGCCGTCGCGCTTTATCAACGAAATGCTGCTCGACGATGCGCCGCCGCCGACGCCCGAGGAAGCGCCGATGTCGCCGAAGGATCGGCTCGCGAGTTTGAAGGCGTTGTTGCAGAAGGCTTGAGCGGGTGTTGGCGGTGTGGTCCGCTGCCTGCTGCTTCGGCGATTGCGTGGCTTTTCCGGCGATGGCGCCGGATGCGTGTGAGTTACTCCGTGTGCCTTCGTTATTGGTGGTTTTCCGGGGCGGCTCGTGTCGGAACGCTCAGCACATAAAAAATCCCTGCCGTGCGTTACCGCAAGGCAGGGATTTTTCGTTTCGCGGCTTGTGTATGCCGCCAGCGGCGCGCTTTGCCAGGCGCTTACTTCGCCGCGCTGACCATATAGTCCACGGCGGCTTTCACGTCCGCATCCGACGCGTTCGAGCCGCCCTTCGGCGGCATCGCGCCCTTGCCGTGCAGCGCGTAGTTGTAGACGGTGTCCATCGGGTCCTTGAGACGCGGCGCCCACGCTTCCTTGTCGCCGAATTTCGGTGCGTTCAGTACGCCGGCTGCGTGACAGGCCTGGCAAACCGCCTGATACAGCGCCTTGCCGGCCTGCGAGGCGTCCGCGCTTTGCGCGCCGCCCGCTGCCGGGGCGGGCGTTTGCGGCACGTTGGCCATTGCCGCCATGGCCGCGGCGGCCTGGGCCG
>NZ_JAAGPS010000104.1:0-27768 GCF_017105025.1 Paraburkholderia sp. Ac-20336
TGTTCCGTTCCGCCGACCTCGGTATGAAGACCGTGCTGGTCGAGCGTTATTCGACGCTCGGCGGCGTGTGTCTGAACGTCGGCTGCATTCCGTCGAAGGCGCTGCTGCACACCGCGCTCGTCATCGACGAAGCGGCTGATCTCGCCTCGCACGGCATCACGTTCGGCAAGCCGCAGATCGATCTCGACAAGCTGCGCGACTTCAAGTCGGGCGTCGTCAAGAAGCTGACCGGCGGTCTCGCCGGCATGGCGAAGGCGCGCAAGGTCGAAGTCGTGACGGGCACCGGCGCGTTCGTCGATCCGTACCACATGGAAGTGCAGACCGAGGGCGGCAAGAAGGTCGTCAAGTTCAGGCAGGCGATCATCGCCGCGGGTTCGGAAGCGGTGAAGCTGCCGTTCATTCCGGAAGACCCGCGGGTGGTCGATTCGACCGGCGCGCTCGAACTGCGCCAGATTCCGCAGCGCATGCTCGTGATCGGCGGCGGCATCATCGGTCTGGAAATGGCGACCGTGTACTCGACGCTCGGCGCGCAGATCGACGTGGTCGAAATGCTCGACGGCCTGATGGCCGGCGCGGACCGCGATCTCGTCAAGGTCTGGGAGAAGTACAACAGCAAGCGTTTCGCGAACGTGATGCTGAAGACCAAGACCACCGCCGCCGAGGCGAAGGACGACGGCATCTACGTGTCGTTCGAAGGCGAGAAGGCGCCGGCCGGGCCGCAGCGCTACGACCTCGTGCTGGTGGCCGTCGGCCGTACGCCGAACGGCAAGCGCATCGGCGCGGAGAAGGCCGGCGTGGCGGTGACGGAGCGCGGCTTCATCGAAGTCGACCAGCAGCAGCGCACCAACGTGCCGCACATCTTCGCGATCGGCGATATCGTCGGTCAGCCGATGCTCGCGCACAAGGCGGTGCACGAGGGTCACGTGGCAGCTGAGGTCGCGCATGGCGAGAAGGCGTACTTCGACGCGATGCAGATTCCGTCGGTGGCTTACACCGATCCGGAAGTGGCATGGGCCGGCAAGACGGAAGACCAGCTCAAGGCCGCCGGCGTCAAGTTCGGCAAGGCGGTGTTCCCGTGGGCCGCGTCGGGCCGCGCGATCGCCAACGGCCGCGACGAAGGCTTCACGAAGCTGCTGTTCGATGAAGAGACGCATCGCGTGATCGGCGGCGGTATCGTCGGTCTCAATGCGGGCGATCTGATCAGCGAAGTGTGCCTCGCGATCGAGATGGGCGCGGACGCGACGGATATCGGCAAGACGATCCATCCGCATCCGACGCTCGGCGAATCGGTCGGCATGGCTGCGGAGTTGTATGAAGGCGTCTGTACCGATCTGCCGCCGGTGAAGAAGAAGTAAGACGGTTCGGCCTGCCTCGTCGCGATCGCGCGAGGCGGGTCGAAGCGGTCAATAAAAAAAGCGCGCTCCTTGCGGAGTGCGCTTTTTTTCATGGCTGGGGAATGCGGCAGAGCAGGGCGCAAGCGTTGCGCGAACTGCACGCATGCATCGTTTTCCGCATTCACCCGGCGGCGACGGCGGGAAAAAAAATCCCGGCAGTTGCACCGGGCAAACGATACGTCATTTCAACGTATCGGAGCGTTCGGCCAATCAAACCGTGTGAGCGGCAACGGCACGACGCTGTTGCTTGCAAGAACGCCGGCGCGCGGGAACGCTGGGCCGGCGTGAAAGCGACGCCCCGACGAATGCGGGGCGTGGACGGATGTGAAACTTAGACCGTCTTCTTGGCTGCGCGCGAAGCTTGCGCGGCGGCTTGCGAAGCGGCCTTCGACGCGGCCGTTGCAGCTGCGTTGAAGTTGCTTTCAGCGATTTCGACAGCCTGGCGGGTTGCCTTGTGGACCGTTTCGTACGTCGTGTTGGCAGCGGTGATCGCCGACTTCATCACGGCGACAGCGGTTTCCGAACCAGCCGGTGCGTTCTTCGCAACGTTTTCGACGAGTGCCTGGACCTTGCGGTTTTGTTCTTCGAATTGGGCTTCAGCGACGCGGGTGAATTCGCCTTGCGTTGCCGAGACGATTTCGTACACGTGACGGCCATACGACAGCGCCTTTTCAGCCACCGGCTGCGCGAGGCTCGCTTGCAGGGCCAGCAGTTCTTGTGCGTCCTTCACTGACAGCGCGCGCTGGGTGTTTTCCTGGCTTTCCGCGAGCGTCGACTTCACGACTTGCAGGTTCAGTTCAACCAGCTTTTCGACGCCTTCGAATGCTTTGGTCGTCAGGCCGAACAGGGTTTCGAAATTGGCTTTCTGGGCTGCGGCGAATTGCTCGGGGGTCAGCAGAGTCATGGTTTACGCTCCTGGATCGCGGTCTGTCTGTGCGGACCGCATTGGGTTAGTGGCGAGACGCAGGTGATCGTCTGCCTGGACCGCGATGTATTGTGCATCGCAGCAATGGTTCCCATTTTAAGATCGCTTCAAAGATTGTCAAGTATTTTTTGTGCGTCGCACAATATTAAGAAAGTGCTGATAAAACAATACGTTATGCGGTAGGCATGTCATACATGTGACGCAGAATGATTTGATCGTTGCACCGCGTCGATGCGAGATAAAGCACTCCATGCCCTCGTTTCGCGGAATTATTTTTCCTGCGGCCGGTGACGATGCTGGTGGGGGAGCGAGCATGCGCCCGCAAAAACCGGCAAAATTGCGTTCGATGTAAACCACAAACTGCTACGGAACGTTAAGCGTTCATGACAGTCGAACGCGCGTTGTCGGCTTCGGCAGATGCTTAAGAAATATCTGTCGCCAAGCCACAACGCCCTCGCGGCACGGCGCTGCGGTACGTGCCGATGCCTGACCGTATTTCCCCGGATCAAGGTTGTCTCGAAATTGTCGTTATGCTGCAAGAATCTCCTCGATTCTTGCGCATGGCCGCAATGGCGGGACATGGCTAGCGATGATCGTTTTTTTCGATCGAGTCGCGGCACTTATTTGCGTTTTCGCGATCGGAGCTTACAAGCCGGTTTAAGGAGCGCGTATAAGTGCTTCAAATTGCTAATTTTTCGTTGCTTTACTACACTTGCGGAAACCTCTCGCCGCTCCCTATCGAACACCCATGAAAACCGACATGTTTTCGTCGCTGAAAGTGATCCACGGCGCGGCGCGCAGCACCGCTCTGTCGGTGGCCGTCTCCCTGGCCGTCGCAACGGCGTTTGCCGCGCCTGTCAACACTTTTGCAGCTACGACTGCCGCAACCGCAAAAACTTCCAAACACGTCAAAACGGCTAAAACCGCCAAAAAGCCGGCCCCGGCAGCCGCCACCGCGAAGGTGTCGAGCCGCTCGGTCAAGGCAGGCAAGGGTGCGGTCGTCAAGGCGGCTGCCGCCGAGGACGAAGCACCGCGCGCGGGCGCGCACCGCAAGCGCGTGACGTTCGCGGCGAACGGCCGCCATCACTCGGCCGTGCGGCGCGTCGCGTATGAGCCGCGTTCGCCTTCGGTCGGGCAGGCTTTCGGTCTGCACGAAACGCCCGACGCGCTGATGCTGCGCTCGAGCGTCGCCTACGTGATCGACCAGAATAGCGGCGAGCCGCTCTTCGACAAGAACTCGCGGGCCGTTGTGCCGATCGCATCGATCAGCAAGCTGATGACCGCGATGGTCGTGCTCGATTCGAAAGAGCCGATGACCGATCAGATCGAAGTCACCGACGAAGACCGCGACTACGTGAAGAACACCGGCTCGCGTCTGTCGGTGGGCTCGGTGCTGTCGCGCGAAGACATGCTGCATATCGCGCTGATGGCGTCGGAAAACCGTGCCGCGGCCGCGCTGTCGCGCTATTACCCGGGCGGCCGCCTGGCGTTCCTCGCCGCGATGAACGCGAAGGCGAAGCAGCTCGGCATGACCGACACGCATTTCGAGAGCCCGACCGGCCTGACGAGCATGAATGTGTCGACCGCGCGCGATCTCGTGAAGATGGTCAACGCGGCGTATCAGTACCCGCTGATCCGCAAGTTCTCGACCGATCACAGCTACGAGGTGTACACGGGCAAGCGCACGCTCGCCTACAACAGCACGAACGCGCTCGTGCGCAACCCGACGTGGGACATCGGTCTGCAGAAGACCGGTTTCATCAACGAGGCGGGTGAGTGCCTCGTGATGCAGGCGACCATTCATGGCCGTCCGATGGTGATGGTACTGCTCGACTCGTCGGGCAAATACTCGCGTTTCGCGGACGCGGCACGTCTGCGCACGTGGATCGACAACGGCGGCGGCGAGCAGCCGCGCATTACGAGCGCCGATGCCGGCGGTTCGGGTATCTGATGTCTGAACGATTGCCGTAGCCGGTTTTCGGACCGGCAGCGCGTACCGGTAGCGGTGATCCTGCAAGAAAAAAGCCTCGCGAATGCGAGGCTTTTTGCATGGCGCCGGGAAAGGTGCCGCGGACGGCGCGGCTGCGTTTCGTCGACTCCCGCTACGTATGCTGGCCGTGCGAGTGCGAATGACCCTGCTGCGGGTGCGGCCGATAACCCAGCGCTTCCGAAATCATCAGTGCGGTCTGACTCAGTTGCCCGAGCCACGAGTCCTGCAGGCGATCCGCCGGCGCCGATAGCGACAGCCCCGCGACGAGCTTGCCGGTATCGTCGTAAATGCCGGCTGCGATGCAGCGCACGCCGAGCTCCAGCTCCTCGTTATCGCGCGCGCAGGCCTGCTGGCGCACATGCGACAACTCGCGTTCGAGTTTCGCCAGATCGGTGATGCTGTTCTGCGTATGGCCGGAGAGGCCGGTACGCGTGGCATACGCGCGCACGCGGGTCGCTTCGTCGGCGGCGAGGAACAGCTTGCCGACCGAGGTCAGATGCAGCGGCGCGCGTCCGCCGATGGCCCGCACCACCTGCATGCCCGAACGTTCCGAATACGCACGCTCGATATAGACGATCTCGTCGCCCTGACGCACCGACAGATTCACGGTCTGCCCGGTCTGCCGATGCAGTTCGCGCATCGGCGTGAGCGCCGCGTCGCGCACCGAGAGGCGCGCCTTCACCAGATTACCCAGTTCGAGCAGGCGCATGCCGAGGCGGTAGGTGCCGGGGTCCGACCGGTCGACGAGGCGGCACATCACCATGTCGTTCAGGATGCGGTGCGCCGTGGACGGGTGCAGCTCCGTGCGGATGGCGAGTTCTTTCAGGCTGACCGGGTCGCTATGCGCCGCGAGTGCATCGAGCAGGCGCATCATGCGTTCGATCACCTGGATCGAAGTTTTGGGATCCGGGTTCGTATCGCTCATATGAGAATCGGTAGATGCGTCAAACAGCGAAAGCCGATTGTATCTCGTATGGTGAAAAAAGCGAACGCGCTTCGAAGCGCTCCTCGAATCCGCCGCGCGCCGCGTCCTATGCTTTCTGGCCGTTGGTGTTGCACGGCAAACAGCGGATAATCAGGGACGTTTCCCCGAAGGAGGGTCCATGCGAGTCGGATTGTTCGTCACCTGTCTGATCGACCTGATGCGTCCCGAAATCGGTTTTTCGGTCATCAAGCTGATCGAAGGCGCCGGTTTCGAGGTCGCGGTGCCGCCCGCGCAAACCTGCTGCGGCCAGCCCGCGTATAACTCGGGCGACCGCCGTCTCGCGCGCGATCTCGCCGAGAAGACCCTGCGCGAATTCGAGCAGTTCGACTACGTGGTGGTGCCGTCGGGCTCGTGCGGCGGCATGATTCGCGCGCACTACGGCGACCTGTTCGGCGACGATCCCGAACTGATGAACCGCTTCGGCCGGCTGCGTGCGAAGGTGTTCGAGCTGACCGATTTTCTCGTCAACGTGGCGAAGGTGCAGTTGCAGCCGGGCCGGTTCGAGGGGCGGGTGACCTATCACGACTCGTGCTCGGGCCTGCGCGAACTCGGCGTGAAAGCGCAGCCGCGCGAGCTGCTCGCGCAGGTGGGCGTCGCGGTGACGGAGATGCCGGGCTGCGAACATTGCTGCGGCTTCGGCGGCACCTTCGCGGTCAAGTACGGCGACATCTCGACGGCGATCGTCGACGAAAAATGCGCGAACATCGCCGCGAGCGGCGCAGGCACCGTGGTGCTAGGCGACCTCGGCTGCATGCTCAATATCGAAGGGCGCCTGCGTCGCAACGGGGATTCGACGACGCGCGTGCTACATATCGCGCAGGTGCTGGCCGGCGACGTGCAATGAGCCGCGGGCCGCGGCGCGCCGCCCGCCATGTGCCGCTTACGCTTCTTTTTGGCGCGCGTGTTTGAGGCGTGCGCCTCGCTCCGATTCCGTCCAAGGCTGCCATGCAAGTTCAATCGATGCAGTTCAAGGCTCGCGCCGGTCAGAAACTTGCCGACCAGCGCCTGCAGCAGAACCTGACCAAGCTGTCCACGAAGTTCGTGTCGGCGCGCGCCAGCGCGATGACCGAGATCGACTTTTCCTCGACCCGCGCCGCGCTCAAGGAGCGCCGCAATCGCGCGCTCGATAATCTCGACGTGTGGCTCGAAACCTTCGAGCGCGAGGCGGCCCGCCGCGGCGTGACGGTGCTGTTCGCCGAGACGACGCAGGAGGCCGCGCGGCTCGTCGGAGATATCGCGCGCCAGCATGACGTGAAGAAGGTGATCAAGACCAAGTCGATGGTCACAGAAGAAATGCGCCTGAACGAAGTGCTCGGGCAGATGGGCGTGCAGTCGATCGAAACCGATCTCGGCGAATACATCCTGCAGATCAACGACAACGAGCCGCCGAGCCACATCATCGCGCCGGTCGTCCACAAGGATAAGGACGAGATCGCCGACCTGTTCGCGAAAACGCACGGCCGCCCGCGTCTGACCGAGATTCCCGACATGACGCGCGAAGCGCGCGAGATGCTGCGCCCGCACTTCCTGAGCGCGGACATGGGCGTGACGGGCGGCAACTTTATCGTCGCCGAAACGGGCTCGGTCGTCGTCGTCACGAACGAGGGCAACGAAGGCATGTGCACGGTGATGCCGCGCGTCCATGTGGCCGTCACCGGTATCGAAAAAGTGCTGCCGACGCTCGAAGACCTGGCGACCGCGATGCGTCTGCTGCCGCGCTCGGCGACGGGGCAAACCACGTCGAACTATTTTTCGATGCTGACGGGGCCGCGCGGAGCAGGCGATCAGGACGGGCCCGAGCATATGTACGTGGTGCTTGTCGACGGCGGGCGCACGGGGCTCATCGGCGGCGACTTTCAGGAGATGCTCCGCTGCATCCGCTGCGGGGCGTGCATGAACCATTGCCCGGTTTATCAGAAGGTCGGCGGCCATGCCTATGGCTGGGTCTATCCGGGGCCGATGGGCTCGGTATTGACGCCGAGCTATGTCGGCATCGACAAGGCGCTCGATTTGCCGCAGGCGGCGACGCTATGCGGGGAGTGCAATAGCGTGTGCCCGGTCGGCATTCCGCTCTCCGACCTGTTGCGCAAGTTGCGCGAGAAACAGACGGAGCGGCGTCTGCGGCCGTGGAAGGAGCGCGCGGGGCTGGCCGTGTGGGGTTGGCTGGCGTTGCATCCCGATGTCTATGCGCTCGTCACCAGGCTTGCGGTGCGCGTGCTCGAACGCATGGGTGGACGCAAGCGCTCGATTGCCAAACTGCCGCTCGGCGGCGCGGGCTGGACCGATACGCGCGATATGCCGGCGCCGGTGGGACGTACGTTCAGGGAGTTGTATGCGGCGCAGCGCAGCCATATCGGCTGAGCGGGCTGTCGTGATGGGCCGGGAGTCTGCCTGACGCTTGTTCTGTTCTGGCCGTTCAGCCGTTGCGGCGGCGCTGGCGCGCATAAGCGCCAGCCGCCGGCCTGACCTTCAGTGGTCGTTCATCTGCCCGGAGTGACGCGGGGAGTTTCTGCTCCACGAGCCGCCGCCATGTCCGCCGCCGTTGCCGCCTTGCTGCTGGGCTTGCGGTTGCCCCGGCGGCGGGCCGCCCGCGCCCGGACGGGGGCCATTCCATCCACCTGGTCCGCGGGGGCCGCCAGCCGCGCCTTGCGGCGGAGGTCCGCCGTGCGGCTGGCCCGGGCCGCCACCATGGTCGCCACGATCGCCATGGTGCCAGTCGTTGTCGTTCGGTCGGCCTCGGTCCGGATATCCGTGATAGCCCGGGCCCGGCCCATAGTAGCGTTCCGGTCCCGGGTAATTGCCATATCCCATGTAGACATTGGTTTGCGGCACGACGGCTGCGCCGGGCGCGTAGCCGTCATAGCCTTCGTAGCCGCTATAGCCGTATCCGTTGCCGTACATCGGCGTGCCGTCCGGATAGACCGCGCAGCCGCCGAGCAGGGCGGCTGCCACGAGGCCGGCGAGAGGTGCAAGACGTTTCATTGGTTGGATCACGTGCAAGGTACCAGGAAATGCTGATGTAAGAATGAGACCCGTATTATCGCCGCCTGTCACGCGAGCTTTGTATGTATTTGTAAGGTCTTCTTTTTCATGCCTTTATGTTCGATCGTGGGGCGAAAGAACCAGCAACTGACTGTTCTATTTCAAGCAACGATCTATCTCGCCAGATCCGGTTTTTCCCGATTGTGAATTTCTATAGCATTTGGGCTGGGAATAGTGGGTCACGAGCCCATGTGTCCCTTAATCGGAAAACGACATCATGAAAAAGACAATATCGGTGTACTGGCCCCTCGTCATTGTTGTGTCTCTCGCCGCGCTCGCCTATCTGCACATTTGCAGCAATGCCGCCTCGCGTGCGTCGCAGTCTCCGCTCGATGCGAACCACCTGACGGCGGAACTCGCGCGCGCGGTTTCGTACGGCATGATCGACGCTGCGTCGGCGTTGCCGGTCAAGCCTGTGCCTGCCGCGACGGCGATACCGCTCTCCGAGGCATCGTAAGCGCGCACCGTCGCAAGCGCTGCGGCTCGCAGCAGGGCGCATGGCTTGCATGGCGCGTATCACGCCCGGCGCGATTGTGTCGAGGTTTGTATAATCGCGACGCAATTTGCTCAACGCTATCGGCCCCGCGCGTGGCGCCGTCGCACTTGAATATCCGCAGATGAAAACTGTGTCCGTGTGTTTCGTTTGTCTCGGCAATATCTGCCGTTCGCCGACGGCGGAAGGCGTGATGCGTCACCTCGTCGACGAAATGAAGCTCGCGGACCGGATCCTGGTCGACTCGGCCGGCACCGGCGACTGGCATATCGGCGAGGCGCCCGACGAACGCGCTCAGCAGGCAGCGCGCCAGCGTGGCTACGAGTTGGCGACATTGCGCGGCCGGCAGATCACGGTCGCGGACTTCGAGCGCTTCGATCTGCTGATCGCCATGGACGAGCGCAACGTCGCCGCGCTGCATCAGCTTTGTCCCCCGGCGCAGCGCGACAAAATCCGTCTGCTGCTGGAATTCGTGCCGCAGACCGAGAGCCGCTGGGCCGGCGCGCGCGAAGTCGTCGATCCCTACTTCGGTGGCGCGGCAGGTTTCGAGCAGGTGCTCGATCAGTGCGAGGCGGCCTGCCGCGGCTTGATCGCCGCGCTGCGCCCGCAACTGCTCGCCTAGGAATTGCCAGCGTAAGTCGGGCAGCGCCCGCCGCGCACCTTGGCGCAAGCCGGCAAAGACCGCACCGGGCGGCAAAAAATACGTCGCTCAATTAAGCAAACGACACAAATCGCGTCAGCCATACTTGACTAAATCGCTCATGTATTTATACTTGACAAAACTTGTCGAGAATCGCGGTTCCCACATCATATGAGACTCACCACGAAAGGCCGTTTCGCCGTCACGGCGATGATCGACCTGGCGTTGCGCCAGGAGCAGGGCCCGGTGACGCTTGCGGGTATCAGCCAGCGCCAGCACATCTCCCTGTCTTATCTCGAGCAGCTGTTTGGCAAGCTGCGCCGTCACGAAATCGTCGAGTCCGTGCGCGGGCCGGGCGGCGGCTACAATCTCGCGCGCCGTGCCGAAAACGTCACGGTGGCCGACATCATCATCGCGGTCGACGAACCGCTCGACGCCACCCAGTGCGGCGGCAAGGGCACGTGCGAAGGCACCAAGCAGCACGACGGCCATTGCATGACGCATGAGCTGTGGTCGACGCTGAACCAGAAAATGGTCGAGTACCTCGATTCGGTTTCGCTGAAGGATCTGGTCGACCAGCAGCGCTCGCGCGAAGGCGCGCCGGCGGTGCTGCGCGACAGGCGTACCGATGCGCCGGCGGTCGAGCCGGTCCGCGTGGCGCCGAAAGGGCCTAATTCCGTTTTCAACATGGCCGGTTCCTGAAGGCGCGGCAGCGAAATACGACACCCGCCGTCCCATAGAGAACCCAGAAGCCAGAGCACATGACGTCCCCGGAGCAATTGATGAACAACGACTCTCTCCATCTGCCCATTTACATGGACTACAGCGCCACGACGCCGATCGATCCGCGCGTCGTGGACAAGATGATTCCGTATCTGCGCGAGCAGTTTGGCAACCCGGCATCGCGCAGCCACTCGTACGGCTGGGACGCGGAGCGTGCGGTCGAGGAAGCGCGCGAGCAGGTCGCCGCGCTCGTGAACGCCGACCCGCGCGAGATCATCTGGACCTCGGGCGCGACGGAGTCGGACAACCTCGCGATCAAGGGTGCCGCGCACTTCTACAAGAGCAAGGGCAAGCACATCATCACGGTGAAGACCGAGCACAAGGCCGTGCTCGACACCTGCCGCGAACTCGAGCGCGAAGGCTTCGAAGTCACGTATCTGGACGTGAAGCCCGACGGTCTGATCGACCTCGACGTGTTCAAGGCCGCGCTGCGCCCGGACACGATTCTCGTCTCGGTGATGTCGGTGAACAACGAGATCGGCGTGGTCCAGGACGTCGAGGCGATCGGCGAGATCACGCGCGAGAAGGGCATCATTTTCCACGTCGACGCGGCGCAGGCCACCGGCAAGATCGAGATCGACCTGCAAAAGCTCAAGATCGATCTGATGTCGTTCTCGGCGCACAAGACGTACGGCCCGAAGGGCATCGGCGCGCTCTACGTGCGCCGCAAGCCGCGCGTGCGCATCGAGGCGCAGATCCACGGCGGCGGCCACGAGCGCGGCATGCGCTCGGGCACGCTCGCGCCGCACCAGATCGTCGGCATGGGCGAGGCGTTCCGTCTCGCGCGCGAAGAGATGGCGACCGAAAACGAGCGCGTGCGCATGCTGCGCGACCGGCTGCTGAAAGGCCTCTCGGAAATCGAGGAAGTGTATGTGAACGGCGACATGGAAAAGCGTATCGCGCACAACCTGAACATCAGCTTCAATTTCGTCGAAGGCGAATCGCTGATTATGGCGGTGAAGGACGTCGCGGTGTCGTCGGGTTCGGCGTGCACGTCGGCTTCGCTGGAACCGTCGTATGTGCTGCGCGCGCTCGGCCGCAACGACGAACTCGCGCACAGCTCGATCCGCTTCACGGTGGGCCGCTTCACGACCGAGCAGGATGTCGACTACGTGATCAACCTGCTGAAGACGAAGATTTCCAAGCTGCGCGACCTGTCGCCGCTGTGGGAAATGCACAAGGACGGGATCGATCTGTCGACCATTCAATGGGCCGCGCATTGACGCGCCAGTTGGGCGATGTGGGATACCCCGTTCATCGGATTGCAGGTTGAAACGAATCAAGGAGTGTAATCATGGCTTATAGCGACAAGGTCCTCGACCACTACGAAAACCCGCGCAACGTCGGTTCCTTCGCGAAGGACGACGACGCGGTCGGTACCGGCATGGTCGGCGCGCCGGCCTGCGGCGACGTAATGAAGCTGCAGATCCGCGTCGGCGCGGACGGCATCATCGAAGACGCGAAGTTCAAGACCTACGGCTGCGGCTCGGCAATCGCATCGAGCTCGCTCGTCACCGAATGGGTGAAGGGCAAGACGCTCGATCAGGCCATGTCGATCAAGAACACGCAGATCGCCGAAGAACTGGCGCTGCCGCCGGTGAAGATCCACTGCTCGATCCTCGCGGAAGACGCGATCAAGGCCGCGGTCGCCGACTACAAGCAGCGTCACGGCGAAGCAGCGGTTGCCGAAGACGGCAAGGCTGCCTGAGTCTCGCGAGAGTCGTTGAACCGCTGAGTCACCGTGTGTCAGGCGCGCGTTGCATGCGCGCCTGACACACGGTGCGCGCGGCGCGGCACCCGCGTCGCGCACGCATTGCGCAATTGAGAAACGCTATGGCAATTACGTTGACCGAAAAGGCAGCACAGCACGTCCAGAAGTATCTGATCCGGCGCGGTAAGGGCATCGGGTTGCGCGTCGGCGTGCGCACGACCGGTTGCTCGGGCCTCGCCTACAAGCTCGAGTACGTGGACGAACTCGCGCCCGAAGATCAGGTGTTCGAGACGAGCGGCGTGAAGGTCGTGGTCGACCCGAAGAGCCTCGCCTATATCGACGGCACCGAACTCGACTTCGCGCGCGAAGGGCTGAACGAAGGCTTCAGGTTCAACAACCCGAACGTGAAGGACGAATGCGGTTGCGGCGAGTCGTTCCGCGTGTAGGTTCGGCGGTTTTCCGCGTGCAGCGGATGAAAGGCGGCGCGGGCCGCCTTTTTAGTTTGATCCGCGTACTTCCCGAGCGTGTTTTCAGATCGCACTCCGGTGCGCTTTCATCAACGGACTTTTAATCCGATGGCCTCGCTGAACGACAGCCACTTCGACCTGTTCGATCTGCCCGCGCAATTCGCGCTCGATGCCGCCGCGCTCGATCACGCGTATCGCACCGTGCAGGCGCAGGTGCATCCGGACCGCTTCGCGGCGGCCGGCGACGCGCAAAAGCGCATCGCCATGCAATGGGCGACCCGCACGAACGAGGCGTATCAGACGCTGCGTGATCCGCTTAAGCGCGCGACTTATCTGCTGTCGCTGCGCGGCATCGACGTCGGCGCGGAGAACAACACGGCGATGGAGCCGGCCTTCCTGATGCAGCAGATGGAATGGCGCGAGAACATCGAGGACGCGGCCGCGGCGAAGAACGTCGACGCGCTCGACGCGCTGCTCGCCGAGCTGCGCGACGAAGAGCGCCGGCGCCTCGACAAGCTCGGCGCGTCGCTCGACAGCGGCGCCAATCAGGCGGCGGGCGAAGCCGTGCGGCAGTTGATGTTCATCGAGCGCGTCGCGTCGGAAATCGGCGCGCAGATCGAGCGGCTCGAGGGATAGCGCGGTTTCGCGCACCACAGAAAAACCAGAGCGGCCGCGAGCCGCGGTATCACACCCCAGCAACGCGAAATTCAGGACGGGGCACCACGTCCCCGAGAAGATCCAGATGGCCTTACTGCAAATCTCCGAACCCGGCATGGCGCCGGCGCCCCACCAGCGGCGTCTCGCAGTCGGTATCGATCTCGGCACCACCAACTCCCTCGTCGCCGCTGTGCGCAGCGGCGTGCCCGATGTGCTGCCCGACGAAGACGGGCATGCGCTGCTGCCCTCGGTGGTGCGCTATCTCGAACAGGGCGGCCGTCGCATCGGCCGCAAGGCGAAGGCCGAGGCGGCGAGCGATCCGCGCAACACGATCGTCTCGGTCAAGCGCTTCATGGGCCGCGGCAAAGCGGAAGTGGAGGGCGCCGAAAACGCGCCATACGATTTCGTCGACGCACCCGGCATGGTGCAGATCCGCACCGTCGACGGAGTGAAGAGTCCGGTCGAAGTGTCGGCCGAAATTCTCGCGACGCTGCGCCAGCGCGCCGAAGACACGCTCGGCGACGAGCTGGTCGGCGCGGTCATCACGGTGCCCGCGTATTTCGACGACGCGCAGCGCCAGGCCACCAAGGACGCCGCGCGTCTCGCGGGCCTGAACGTGCTGCGGCTGCTCAACGAGCCGACCGCGGCCGCGATCGCCTATGGTCTCGACAACGGCTCCGAAGGCCTCTACGCCGTGTACGACCTCGGCGGCGGCACCTTCGACCTGTCGATCCTCAAGCTCACGAAAGGCGTGTTCGAAGTGCTCGCGGCCGGCGGCGATTCCGCGCTCGGCGGCGACGATTTCGACCACGCGCTCTATCGCCACGTGCTCGCGCAGGCGGGCATCGCGCCGCAAACGCTCGCGCCGCAGGACGTGCGTCTGCTGCTCGACGGCGTGCGCGACGCCAAGGAGGCGTTGTCGAGCGCGCCCAAGGCCAGCCTCAAGGCAACGCTTGCGAACGGCACCGCGCTCGATCTGACGATCGACGAGGCCATCTTCGAGACGATCACGCAGGAGCTGGTTCAGCGCACCTTCGGTCCGACGAAGAAGGCGCTGCGCGACGCGA
This sequence comes from Paraburkholderia sp. Ac-20336, assembly GCF_017105025.1. Lineage (NCBI taxonomy): Bacteria > Pseudomonadati > Pseudomonadota > Betaproteobacteria > Burkholderiales > Burkholderiaceae > Paraburkholderia > Paraburkholderia sp. Ac-20336. Next base: position 14,155 of record NZ_JAAGPS010000104.1, read on the forward strand.
AGGTTGCGACGAAAGACATCAAGGGCGTCGTGCTGGTCGGCGGCGCGACGCGCATGCCGGTGATCCGCCGCGCGGTCGAAGCGTTCTTCGGCCAGCCGCCGCTCGTCAATCTCGACCCGGACCAGGTCGTCGCGCTCGGCGCGGCGATCCAGGCCGATCTGCTGGCCGGCAATCGCGGCGCGGAAGGCGACGAGTGGCTGCTGCTCGACGTGATTCCGCTGTCGCTCGGCGTCGAGACGATGGGCGGCCTGACCGAGAAGATCATCCCGCGCAACTCGACGATTCCGGTCGCGCGAGCGCAGGATTTCACGACCTTCAAGGACGGACAGACCGCGATGGCGATTCACATCGTGCAGGGCGAGCGCGAACTCGTGAGCGACTGCCGCTCGCTCGCGCGCTTCGAATTGCGCGGCATCCCGCCGATGGCGGCCGGTGCGGCGCGCATTCGCGTCACGTATCAGGTCGATGCGGACGGCCTCCTGTCCGTGTTCGCGCGCGAGCAGACCTCGGGCGTGGAGGCATCGGTCGTGGTCAAGCCATCCTACGGTCTCGCCGATGACGACATCGCGCGCATGCTCGAAGACAGCTTCTCGACCGCCGAGGTCGACATGCGCGCGCGCGCGTTGCGCGAGGCGCAGGTCGAAGCGCAGCGTCTTGTCGAGGCGACCGACGCGGCGCTTGCCGCCGACGCCGAACTGCTCGACGACAGCGAACGTGCGGCGCTCGACGCGCTGCTCGCCGCCTTGCGCAACGTCGCGCAAAGCGACGACGTGAATGCGGTCGAAGCGGCCACCAAGGCGCTCGCCGAAGGCACGGACGAATTCGCCGCGCGCCGCATGAACAAGGGCATCCGCCGCGCACTGTCGGGTCGCAAGCTCGACGAGATCTGAGCGCGGCGTGAGCGGTGTGAATGGCGGCACGCGGCGGGCGAGCCCGTCATGCGCCGCACCCGCGAAGTCCCGTGGAACCATCCTCGGGCGACTGGAACAACCGAAGCGCGCCTTGCGGACTTAAAAAGTCCGCAAGGCGCCAGTAGAATGGCACGGAGCCTGTACGGCATCGCTGGCAGCCACCGTGCCTCAGACCCAAACGGAAACTGTATGCCTCAAATCGTTGTGCTGCCTCACGTCGAACTGTGTCCGGATGGCGCCGTGATCGACGCCGTTCCCGGCAAGAGCATCTGCGACAACCTGCTCGATCACGGCATCGAAATCGAGCACGCGTGCGAGAAGTCCTGCGCGTGCACGACCTGTCACGTGATCGTGCGTGAGGGTTTCGCCGCCTTGACGCCGTCCGAGGAAGACGAGGACGATCTGCTGGACAAGGCGTGGGGGCTCGAACCGGCTTCGCGTCTGTCGTGCCAGGCGATCGTGCCGGACGAGCAGGATCTGGTCGTCGAAATTCCGCGTTACTCGATCAATCACGCGAAGGAAAACCACTAACAGGAGGACGCAGCCATGAAGTGGACCGATACGCAAGACATCGCGATGGCCCTGACGGACAAGCACCAGGACGTCGATCCTCAGCAGGTGCGCTTCACCGATCTGCACCGCTGGGTGACCGAGCTCGAAGGCTTCGACGACGATCCGAACCGTTCGAACGAAAAGATTCTCGAGGCGATCCAGGCGGCATGGATCGAAGACGCGGATTATTGAGCGCGTTGAATGCGTTAAGTGCTTGTGAGGGGGCGCGGTTCCGTACCCGCTTCCGTGCACTGTGGCGATGATGTTGCGATTAGCCGAAAAAGGCGATTCCAGTCGGAATCGCCTTTTTCGTTGCCGCGGCGGAAAAATAGCCTCGAACCCTGGCTGCGGCCATCAGCCCGCGACCAGCGCGCCGTTTTCGATCCGCACGCGTTGACCTTGCTGGAACGGCGGCGCTTCGTGATACGTGAAGTAGCGCGTCTTGCCGTTCTCCATCCGCACGCGCACCGAATACGCGGTCGAGCTGCGCAGATGCTTTTCGACGGAGTTGCCCGCGAACCCGCCACCGAGCGCGCCGAGCACCGTCATCGCGGCGCGGCCGCCGCCGGCGCCGAACTGGTTGCCGATCACGCCGCCGGCCACCGCGCCGCCGACCGCGCCGATCCCGGTGCCATGGCCCTCATGACGAACGGCCGAAATTGCGACGACCGTGCCGCAGGTCGAGCAATAGGCGGGCTGCGGCGCCGGCTGCTGGGCGTACTGTGGCGCGGCCTGCGCCTGCTGCGGCTGCGCATATTGCGGCTGCTGTGCCGGGACGGCCGGCACAGGCTGCGGGATCTGTGCGGCCTGAGGCGCTTGTCGTTGAGCCGGCGCGTCGACTGGCGCCGCCGAATCGACGATACCCGGCTGCTGCGCGTCCTGTTGCGCCTGCTGTTGAGCTTGTGCCGTGACCTGCGCGGCTTGCGTCTGATCGCTCTGCGCGCCGTTGCTCGACGCTTTCGGGAATACGCCGGTAATCGCCGCCGTGGCGACCAGACTTGCGACGAGCACCGCGCCCGCGGCGGTCGCAATCAGCGGATGAAGACGACGCGGTTGCGTCGGTTGAGTGGGGTTGTCCATATTGGCCTCCGTTTCTGACAGAGCCGGTTTTTCTTGATGCTCGCTCTCGGGTGCTTTCGTTGCTGCGCTTGATGAGATCGAGTGTCAGGCAATTCGCTCGAGGCGGCGTTTCAATTTGTAACCCGGGCGGCGCGGGCAGCGCGCGAGGGCAAGTGGCTGGCGCACGGCGGGCCTTGGGCTGCGCAAGTTTCGAAAACCGGCCTCGCCCGAACTGCCGGGGCGGCATCGCGCAGCTTTTACCACTGGTTACAAACCATCCGTAGCAGAAAACGGTCCCGTTTCCTTGCGAGCGGATGCGAGTGAGTAATACAAAACGCCCGGCAGGGCCGGGCGTTTTCGGAGACGTCTGCGCGGGTCGCATGCCACGAACGGCAACGACCCGCAACCCGCAACGGCGATCAGTCCTCGCGGCGCAGATGCGGGAACAGGATCACGTCGCGGATGCTCGGGCTGTCCGTCAGCATCATCACGAGACGGTCGATGCCGATACCGCAGCCGCCGGTCGGCGGCATGCCGTATTCGAGCGCGCGGATGTAGTCGGCGTCGTAGTACATCGCTTCCTCGTCGCCGGCGTCTTTCTGGTCGACCTGCTTCCTGAAGCGCGCGGCCTGGTCTTCCGGATCGTTCAGTTCCGAGAAGCCGTTGGCGATCTCGCGGCCGGTGATGAACAGCTCGAAACGCTCGGTGATGCCTTCCACCTTGTCCGACGCGCGCGCGAGCGGCGACACCTCGATCGGGTAGTCGATGATGTAGGTCGGCTCCCACAGTTGCGACTCGGCGGTCTCTTCGAACAGCGCCAGTTGCAGCGCGCCGACGCCCGCATTGAGGAACTGCGGCTGCGACGCGTCGACGCCGAACTTCTTCAGCTCGGTGCGCAGGAACGCGCTGTCGGCGAGTTGCTCGCTCGTGTATTGAGGCGCGTATTTCTGGATCGCCTGCGTGATCGTGAGCCGATGAAACGGCTTGCTCAGATCGAGCTCGCGGCCCTGATACGTGATCGTGGCCGTGCCGAGCGCGTCGATCGCGGCCTGGCGGATCAGGCGTTCGGTGAAGTCCATCAGCCACGTGTAGTCGGTGTAGGCCGCGTAGAACTCGATCATCGTGAATTCCGGGTTGTGGCGCACGGAGACGCCCTCGTTGCGGAAATTACGGTTGATCTCGAACACGCGCTCGAAGCCGCCGACCACGAGCCGCTTCAGATACAGCTCGGGCGCGATGCGCAGGAACATCTGCATGTCGAGCGCGTTGTGGTGCGTCGAGAACGGCTTGGCCGCCGCGCCGCCCGGAATCGGGTGCAGCATCGGCGTTTCGACTTCCATGAAGTTCGCATCGGCCATGTACTTGCGGATCGACGAAATCGCCCTGGTGCGCGCGATGAAGGTCTTGCGCGTTTCCGGCGTGACGATCAGATCGACGTAGCGCTGGCGGTACTTCATTTCCTGGTCGGCGAGACCGTGGAATTTGTCGGGCAGAGGACGCAGCGACTTCGACAGCAGACGCAGCTCCGTGCAGCGCACCGACAGCTCGCCCTTGTTGGTGCGGAACAGCACGCCGCGCGCGGCGACGATGTCGCCCATGTCCCACTTCTTGAACGCGTCGTAGGTCTCCTGGCCGACGTCGGCCGGCGTGATGAAGAACTGGATCTGACCCGAGCCGTCGCGCACGGTCGCGAAGCTCGCCTTGCCCATCACACGCTTGAGCATCATGCGCCCGGCGATCGCGACTTCGAGCGGATTCGCTTCGAGCGCGTCCTTGTCGCTGTGCTCGTACTGCCGCTGCAGGTCGTCGGCGTGATGGGTGGGGCGGAAGTCGTTCGGATAGGCGACGCCGTGCTCACGCAGTTCGCGCAGCTTTTCGCGGCGCTCGGCAATGATCTTGTTGTCGTCCACCTCGGGCGCGGTGTTCGGCTGGGCCGAATTAGGCTGGGTCGGTTCGGTCATGATGATGTGGTGTTCGGTGGCCCGCGGCGGAGTGCTCCGCGCGGGAGGCCAGTCAGTGTAAAAACCTCAGGCGGTACTGGGAAAACGGGGCAAGCAAACGGACTGCGAGCAAAGACGGCAATCGGGGACCGCAGGCCGGCGGCGAGCCAGCGGCGCAGGCCATGCCATGCCATGCCGCCCGCGCTTAGACGCCCTGTTTCAGGCTCGCGCTGATGAACGGATCGAGGTCGCCGTCGAGCACGCTCTTCGTGTTGCTGATTTCGACGTTGGTGCGCAAATCCTTGATGCGGCTGTTGTCGAGCACGTACGAGCGGATCTGATGACCCCAGCCCACATCGGTCTTGCCGGCTTCGAGCTTGTCCTGCTCGGCCTGACGCTTGCGGATTTCCGCTTCGTACAGGCGCGATTTCAGCATCGCCATCGCTTCGGCGCGGTTGCGGTGCTGCGAGCGGTCGTTCTGGCATTGCACGACGATGCCCGACGGCATGTGCGTGATCCGCACCGCGGAGTCGGTCTTGTTGATGTGCTGACCGCCCGCGCCCGAGGCGCGATACGTGTCGATGCGCAGATCGGCCGGGTTGATGTCGACTTCGATCGAGTCGTCGATTTCCGGGTACACGAACACCGACGAGAACGACGTATGGCGGCCGCCCGACGAGTCGAACGGCGACTTGCGCACGAGCCGGTGCACGCCGGTTTCGGTGCGCAGGAAGCCGTAGGCGTATTCGCCTTCGATCTTGATCGTCGCGTTCTTGATGCCGGCGACGTCGCCTTCGGTCTGTTCGAGCACCTCGGTCTTGAAGCCCTTGCGCTCGCAGTAGCGCAGATACTGGCGCAGCAGCATCGAAGCCCAGTCGCACGCCTCGGTACCGCCGGCGCCGGCCTGGATGTCGAGAAACGCGTTGTTGGGGTCAGCCGGGTTCGCGAACATCCGGCGAAATTCCATGTCGGCGACGCGCGCCTCGATGGCCTGGGCATCGCCCTCGCAGGCGGCGAGCGTGTCGTCGTCGCCTTCCTCGCGCGCCATCTCGAACAGGTCCTGGGCGTCGTGCACGTCGTTCGTGATCGACGTGAGCTTGCCGACCGTGTCGTCGAGCAGCTTCTTTTCCTTACCGAGTGCCTGGGCGTGCTTCGAGTCGTTCCAGACGTCCGGGTCTTCGAGTTCGCGGTTGACTTCGATTAGACGCAGTGCTTTGTCGTCGTAGTCAAAGATACCCCCGTAGGTCGTCCGCGCGCTTGCGCAGGTCGGCCAGAGAGGCTTCGATCGCGTTGAGACGTTCCGCTTCCATGTCGATCTTTTATAGCTTCGTAAAAAAGGTGAAATTATAGCCGATCGGCACGCCGCGCCGGAGCCTTCGGGGCAATCCGGCGCGTGTTCGCAGTTGATTTTGCGGAGATTTTTCGCGGTTTCGCGAAGGACGGCGCACGCTCTGCCGGGGAGCGCGCGCCATGGGCGGCGGTGGCCGGCGTGCGCTGGCGGCGTCAGCTTGCCGCATGCTCGACGATCAGCTGCACGCGCGACACGCCGTTCCACGTATCGCTTGCGAGCCGGTAGGCGACGGTCGTGCGCGCGGGCAGCGTATCGGTATGGTTGAACCAGATCGCGTTGAAGCGCTGGCGGCCGCGCAACAGCTGCAGCTTCAGGTGCTTGTCCTTCACGAGCGCCTGCGAGGCGACCTCGAACTCGCCCGAAAACACCGGCGCCGGGAAGCCCTGGCCCCACACGGCCGCGTCGAGCATCTCGACGAATTGCGGCGTGAAGTACGCGTCTTCGAGCTCGCCGTCGGTTTCGACGGTGCGCGCGAGCGCCTCTTCGGACAGCCATTCGCGGCCGACCGCTTCGAACGCGGCCGTGAAGCGCGGCACGTCGGCGGCGGCGAGCGTCAGGCCCGCGGCCATCGCGTGGCCGCCGAACTTGACGAGCAGGTCCGGCTCGCGCTTCGAGATCAGATCGAGCGCGTCGCGCAGGTGAAAGCCCGCGATCGAGCGGCCCGAGCCCTTGACGGTGAGGCCGCTGTCGTCGGCGGGCGCGAACGTGAACGAGGGGCGGTGGAACTTCTCCTTGAGCCGCCCCGCGACGATGCCGATCACGCCCTGATGCCAGCCCGGATTGAACAGCGTGATCGTGGCCGTGCCCTCGGGGTTGACCGTCGAGAGATCGTCGAGCGCCTGCTGCTGCATGCCGGCTTCGATCTCGCGGCGCTCGCGGTTCATCGTGTCGAGTTGCTGGGCGAGTTCCCAGGCGCGGCCGACGTCGTCGGTGGTCAGGCATTCGATGCCGAGCGACATGTCCGACAGCCGGCCCGCCGCGTTCAGGCGAGGGCCGAGCGCGAAGCCGAGGTCGAAGCCCGAGGCGCTGCGCGCATCGCGCGCGGCGGCGCGAAAGAGCGCCGCGATGCCGGGCTGCATGCGGCTTTTGCGGATGCGCTGCAAACCCTGCGCGACCAGCACGCGGTTGTTGCCGTCGAGCTTCACGACGTCGGCGACGGTGCCGAGCGCGACCAGATCGAGCAGGCCGTCGAGGCGCGGTTCGGGCAATGCCTCGCCGAACGCACCGCGGCGGCGCAACTCCGCGCGCAGCGCGAGCAGCACGTAGAACATCACGCCGACGCCGGCAAGGCACTTGCTCGGGAACGTGCAGCCCGGCTGGTTCGGATTGACGATCGCGCGTGCGGCGGGCAGTTCGTCGCCGGGCAGGTGGTGGTCGGTGACGAGCACGTCGATGCCGAGCGCGTTGGCGGCCGCGACGCCGTCGACGCTCGCGATGCCGTTGTCGACCGTGATCAGCAGATCGGGCTTGCCGGCCGCGCCGCACGTTGCCAGATCGACGATCTCCGGCGTGAGTCCGTAGCCGTGCTCCATGCGGTTCGGCACGAGATAGTCGATGCGGCCGCCGAACATGCGCAGCCCGCGCACCGCGACCGCGCAGGCGGTTGCGCCGTCGCAGTCGTAATCGGCGACGACGAGCATGCGGCGCTGTTGCTGGATCGCGTCGGCGAGCAGCGCGGCGGCTGCCTCGCAGCCCTTCAGTTCGGCAGGCGGCACGAGCCGCGCGAGGCCGGTTTCGACGTCCTCGGGCAGGCATACGCCGCGTGACGCGTAGAGGCGCGCGAGCACCGGATGCAGGCCGTGGCGGGTGAGGACTTCGGCGTCGACGGGAGAGCAGGCGCGCGTAACGATTCGGGTCATGCGAAAGGGCCGTAGGGGATTCGAAGGGGCTGGCGGTGGGGCATGGCATGGCTCAGGGGATGGCTCATGCGGTGGCTCACTCGATGAACAGCGAGGCCAGCACGCGCCGTCGCCAGAATTTGCGCAGATCGCCGCGCGTGACCGTCAGCGTCACGGAGCCGGTGTCGCCGCACAGCGTGAGGCCGAGTTCGGCGAGTTCGCCCGCCTGCAAGGCCGCGAGCGCGGGCTCGAACCAGTCGGTCTGCAGCGCGGCGAAGGCCTGGTTCCAGCGCGCCCAGTCCTGTTCGATGTAGGGCGCGGAGAACGGATCGAGTTCGACGAGCGTGGCGCCTTGGCCCGGGCTGCCGGTGCCACCGACGTTGTCGTTGGCGCTGGCGCCGGCATCATTGCCAGGATTGCCGCCTGAACCGCCGGTCGACGCGGCGTCAGCGGCGTTTGCCATGTCCGCATGCTTGCCTCTCGTCGCACCGCACCGCGCCGCCGTCAATTCGCCGAACGAAGCGGGCGGTATGCCCGTCGCCGCGCCCGCACTTAGCGCGAGGCCGCGCGTGGCCGTGGCATCGGACAACACCTGCGCGAACGGACTGCGCACCGGCCGCGCCGCGCCCTGCGCGTGAAACCAGATCGAATTGACGGCCGGCAGCCCGCGCGCCTCGCGCGCTTCGTTAACCGGATGCTCGAACCATGCCATCTGTACTTCGTTCTGCAGCTTCATCCACGCGCGCGAGCGCTCGCCCGAATGCGCTTCGTGCGGCAGCCAGATTTCGATGTTGCGGCCGCTCGCGCGCAGCGGCGAGGCGCCCGCGAGCGTACCGAACGCGTCGCTCGACAGATACCAGCGCGCCGGCTTCGGCGCCTCGATGCGCACGCCGAGTTCCTCGATCAGTGGACGCGCGACCGCGAGCAGCGCGCTCGCTTCGTCGTCGGACAGGTCGAGCGAAGCGGGATCGATCAGCACGAGGTGGTCATGCGCGATGCGTACGTGCACCGGCTGCACGCACGCCCATGTCGCGTTGCCGGGTTCGCCGCCGTCGGCGCGCAGCATGTAGGGCGCGAGCGGCGCTTCATCGGCGGCGGACGTCGCGCCGTCGGGCAGCGCGCCGAATTGCCGGGCGACCCAGCGCTCGTGCGGCAGCGTGCGCTGAAAATCCTCGCCGACCACGCGTTCGACGAGCGTCGCGCGCGCGATCAGTTTGTCGAGCGCCGGGCAGCGGATGTCGTGGAGGGCGGTGGAGGCGTCGGCCGCGGCGGGCAGCGCGAACGGCAGCAGAAGGTGGAGGCGGTCGGCAGGCATGATGTTGCGCATTGTAGGGTAAAGAGTGCGAATATTTCGACCGGAACGCTCACCGCGAGGCGGCCACGGGGCAGGTTGTAAGGCAGGACGATGCCGGATCGGATCGATACCGGACGGGCATGCCGGACGCACATAAGCGGGGTCAGTCAGCCGGGCGGTCCGGGCGCCTCGCGTGAGCCGGGCGAACCGGAGCGAACCCCGGCCCGCCCGTGCCGCGCTTGCAGGACTAGCAGGACAGGCGCGCGCCATACGGTTCTGCGCCACGGGACACGACCGGCACGGCCGTTGCGGGCCGTTGCATTATCCGGCGCCATTTGTATGGCAAACTTCGCGCTTGATCGCAGAAGGCGGTGGCCGCGCTTCGCACCCCACGCGGAACGATCCGCGCCGTCGCGAGCCCAACGATCACGACGCCCGGGCCGCACGGCGGGCGCCACGCGCCGGTGGTGCACAGCACTCAGTCGAAGAACGCAGAAAAGGATTCGCTTGAAATTTCCCTACGAATGGCAGATTGGCTGGCGCTACACGCGCGCCGGCAAACGCACGACCGGTAACGGCTTCATCTCGTTCATCGCGCTGGTGTCGATGTCGGGCATTGCGCTCGGCGTTGCGGCGCTGATCGTCGTGTTGTCGGTGATGAACGGCTTTCAGAAAGAGGTGCGCGACCGCATGCTGTCGGTGCTCGCGCACGTCGAGATCTTTTCGCCGACCGGCTCGATGCCCGACTGGCAACTGACCGCGAAGGAAGCGCGGCAGAACAAGGAAGTGATCGGCGCGGCGCCGTACGTCGAGGCGCAGGCGCTGCTCACGCGCCAGGACGCGGTGAGCGGCGTCGCGCTGCGCGGCGTCGAGCCGACGCTCGAACCGGAGGTGTCCGACATCGGCAAGGAAATGAAAGGCGGCAAGCTGACCGACCTCGTGCCGGGCGACTTTGGCATCGTGCTCGGCGCGGACCTCGCCGCCAATCTCGGCGTGCAGGTCAACGACAAGATCACGCTGGTCGCGCCCGAAGGCACGATCACGCCGGCCGGCATGCTGCCGCGCCTGAAGCAGTTCACGGTGGTCGGCATCTTCGAGTCGGGGCATTACGAATACGACAGCACGCTCGCGCTGATCAACATCAAGGACGCGCAGGCGCTGTTCCGGCTGCCCGCGCCGAGCGGCGTGCGGCTGCGCCTGACCGACATGCAGCGCGCGCCCGAGGTCGCGCATCAGCTCGCGCGCACCCTGTCGGGCGATCTCTACATTCGCGACTGGACGCAGCAGAACAAGACCTGGTTCTCGGCCGTGCAGATCGAAAAGCGCATGATGTTCATCATCCTCACGCTGATCATCGCGGTCGCGGCGTTCAACCTCGTGTCGTCGCTCGTGATGACCGTGACCAACAAGCAGGCCGACATCGCGATCCTGCGCACGCTCGGCGCGCAGCCCCGCTCGATCATGAAGATTTTCGTCGTGCAGGGCGTGACGATCGGCTTCATCGGCACGGCGACCGGCGTCGCGCTCGGCTGCCTGATCGCGTGGAGCATTCCGTGGCTCGTGCCGATGATCGAGCATCTGTTCGGCGTGCAGTTCCTGCCGCCGTCGGTGTACTTCATCAGCGAGCTGCCGTCCGAGCTGATTCCGGCCGACGTCGCGCGCATCGGCATCATCGCGTTCGTGCTCTCGGCGCTGGCCACGCTCTACCCGAGCTGGCGCGGCGCGAAGGTCCGTCCGGCGGAGGCGCTGCGCTATGAATGACCGCCTTGCCCATTCTTCAACCGAATCGTCCATGACCGCTCAGGCCCCTGCGTCGTATCCGTACGTGCTCGAAGCAACCGGCATTTCCAAATCGTTCGTGCAGGGCGGGCTGAACGTGCGGGTGCTCGACAATACGCAGCTTTCCGTGCGGCGCGGCGAGAAGCTCGCGATCGTCGGCGCGTCGGGCTCCGGCAAGAGCACGCTGCTGCACGTGCTCGGCGGTCTCGACGATCCGAGCGCGGGCCAGGTGTCGGTGCTCGGCAAGCCGTTCACGAAGCTCTCCGAGCGCGAGCGCAACGATCTGCGCAATCGCGCGCTTGGCTTTGTCTATCAGTTTCACCATCTGCTGCCGGAATTTTCCGCGCTCGACAATGTCGCGATGCCGCTGCGGATTCGCCGCGAGACGACCGAGGCCGCGCGCCGCGAGGCGCTTGCCGTGCTCGAACAGGTCGGCATGGGGCATCGTGCGAAGCATCGGCCGGGCGAGCTGTCGGGCGGCGAGCGCCAGCGCGTCGCGATCGCGCGGGCGCTGGTCACGAAGCCCGCCTGCGTGCTCGCCGACGAGCCGACCGGCAACCTCGACGGCGGTACCGCCGACACGGTCTTCAACCTGATGCTCGAACTGTCGCGCACGCTCGAAACGAGCTTCGTGATCGTCACGCACGACCCGGAACTGGCCGGGCGCTGCGACCGCATCATGCGGCTGCGCGACGGCGTGCTGCACGAGGAGCCGCCGGTACCGGTTTGAGTGCGCGGGGGCGCGCCCGCCGCTTGCGAGACGACTCATGTGGATCGATACGCACTGCCATCTCGATGCTGCCGAATTCGACGCCGATCGCGACGCGGTCGCGGCGGCCGCGCGAGGCGCGGGCGTCTCGCGCATCGTGATTCCGGCGATCGGGCGGCAGAATTTCGCGGCGGTGCGCGAACTCGCGCATCGCGTCGAGGGCGGGGCGTACGCGCTCGGCATTCATCCGCTCTTCACGCCCGGCGCCGACGATGCCGACCTCGACCTGCTGCGCATGGAGATCGAGGCGAGTCTCGACGATCCGCGCTTCGTCGGCATCGGCGAGATCGGGCTCGACTATTTCGTCGAAGGTCTCGACGACGCGCGCCAGCAATTCTTCTACAACGGCCAGTTGCAGCTCGCGCGCGAATTCGATCTGCCGGTGATCTGCCACGTGCGCAAATCGCAGGATCAGGTCATCAAGGGGCTGCGGCGGCATCAGATCCATCGTGGCATCGCCCACGCATTCAACGGCAGTTTCCAGCAGGCTCAGGCGTATCTCGACCAGGGGCTGCATCTCGGCTTCGGCGGCAATCTGACGTTCGAGCGCGCGCGGCAAATCCGGCGTCTCGCCGAGCAACTGCCGTTCGATGCGCTCGTCGTCGAGACCGACGCGCCGGACATCGCGCCGTCGTGGATGTACAGGCAGCGCAACTCGCCCGAGCAGATTCCGGCAATCGGCGCGAGCCTCGCGCAGCTGCGCCATGTCACACCCGACTCAGCCGCCCTAGGCACAACGGCTAACGCGCTCGCCGCGCTGCCGCGACTCGCGCTTTCCTCTGCATAATCGATTCCATTGATCGAAGGGTTCGCGCCGGGCGACACCCCCGCCCGGCGGGCTTGCTGTCGCCTGTTCGCCGCGTGTGGGTTCGCCTCGCGTGGGGCGGCGCGGAGGGCGGATGCGAGCAGTGTGGTGTGGTTTTGCGTTGGGTGTGATCGGCTTGCAGCGGCAGGCGGCATTGCCGCGGATGGCCGGCTGGTGGACGCTGGTTTTGCTGGGTGGCGCGGCGCTGGGTGTGGCGATTTGGGGCTTGCGGGAACGCGCCGCGACGCCCCTTGCGTACGGGCGCGCGTTGCCGCTCGCACACGGGTGTGCGTTGCCGGATTCGCCGGCGTGGCGGTGGGCGTGTTGCGTGTGCCGCATGTACGACGAGGCGCGCGTGCGGCGGGTGATCGGCTGGAGCGCCGTGTGGTGCGCGGCAATCTGCGCGGGCTTCGGTTATGCCGCCGTGCGCGCGCACACGCGGCTCGCGGTGAGCCTGCCGCACGCGTGGGAAGGGCGCGATATCGAGGTCGCCGGCAGCATCAAGGGTTTGCCGTCGCATGACGAGAAAGGCGCGCGATTTCTGTTCGACGTCGAGACGAACGATGCCGGGCTCGCCGCTTTTCCGCAGGTGATTCAACTCTCGTGGATCGCTCGCGACACACCGGCGCCGCCGCTCGAACCCGGTCAACGCTGGCGTCTGCCCGTGCGGTTGAAGCGTCCGCACGGCAATGCGAACTTCGGCGTGCGCGATGCCGAAGCGAGTCTGCTCGCGCGCAACGTGCGGGCGGTTGGTTACGTGAGCGCGGCGGATCGCGCGGTGCGTTTGCCGGGCTATGCGCGCGGGCTTGCGGTGTGGGTCGACCGTTCGCGTGCCGCGTTGCGTGCGCGGATCGACACGGTGCTCGCCGATGCGCCGCATCGCGGGATCGTCGTCGCGCTCGCGACCGGCGCGCAGGACGAAGTGAGCACCGCCGACTGGCAACTGATGCGCGGCACCGGCACGAGTCATCTGGTGGCGATTTCGGGGCTGCATATCGGCTTCGTCGCGGGACTGGCCGGCTGGCTGGCGGCCGCGGTATGGCGGCGCTCGGGCTGGCTCGGGCGCGGCTGGCCGTTGCGGCTGCCCGCGCAAATCGTCGGCGTGACGGCCGGTGCGCTGTTTGCCGCCCTGCATGCGGCGCTCGCAGGCTTCAACGTGCCGGCGCAGCGCACGCTGTGGATGGCGGCGGTCGTCGCGCTGGCATTCGTCGGCGGGCGCAATCTGGCGCGCTCGACGGTGCTTGCGTGGGCGCTCGGGCTCGTGCTGCTGATCGATCCGTGGGCGGTCGTGTCGGCGGGATTCTGGCTGTCGTTCT
>NZ_JAAGPS010000105.1:0-234 GCF_017105025.1 Paraburkholderia sp. Ac-20336
TAAAAAAAAAAAAAAAAAATAATAATTTATGGACGATAATATTAGTGAAAAGTAAGACATAAACTCAAAAAATCTCACATTCATATGTGGAACAATGTTCTACACTGTACACTAGCATCATAGTCAACTCCTCTATGGAGATCTGCTGCTACGTGGTCGTCGACCACTCCTCTACTCACATCGTCACGTCCGTATGCTGTGGATGCGATAGTGTACAGCATCATCAGAGATGTA
>NZ_JAAGPS010000106.1:0-27426 GCF_017105025.1 Paraburkholderia sp. Ac-20336
CGGCATCGTCGAGCAGACCGCGCAGCGCGTCGCGGCGCTCGCGGGCGTGGAAGCGGGCGCGCTGCATGCGTACCTCGGGCCGTCGATCGGGCCGGACGCATTCGAAGTCGGCCCCGACGTGCGCGACGCGTTCATGGATGGCGTCGAGGGCGCGCAGCGCGACGCCACCGCGCATGCGTTCGTCGCGCATCCGGCGAACCCCGGCAAATATCTCGCCGATCTGCCGGCACTCGCGCGCCTGCGTCTGCAAGGCCTCGGCGTCACGCATATCAGCGGCGGCGATCTCTGCACGGTCACGCAACGCGAACGTTTCTATTCGTATCGCCGCGATCGCGAAACCGGCCGCATGGCCGCGCTGATCTGGCTCGACGCTCACGCGCAAGGCCTCGCCGACTGACGCATGCGCCGCGTGTCGAGGCGCGACGTGCGCGCGGCGTCTCGTCAGACGTTTGGCGATCAAGCAATCATTGGGCAACCGCATTGGGCAATCGTTAAGCCATTCATGCATGGGGTCCATGCCGGCATGAAGCCGCGCGCCATGCGGCAGACCTCGTGCGGACGCGGGCGCGAACGCTATCCGCTCGGGACGCCGGGCCATTTTGCTGCGCTGCCGGAAGGTCGGGCGGCAGCGTAAATCGCCGGCGGGAAATGTCCGCGGTCGCAGGTCTCGAGCGCCTTGAAAAGCCATGCGTCGCGGGTGTTTTTTCGATTCGTCGCGACGCCGCCCGGCGGCTCGTCAAAGCGTGATTTGTCACACAGGGAAAACGATAATTAAAAAAGTATCGCACTGCGGCAAAATCGGGAACAAGCATTGACATGCCTTGTGATGGGGAGCAAGAATGTTCCTCCCAAGCTCCTCGTCGTATATGGGACAGGGCGTGACGGATTCGCGAGCAATCGCCATGCGCGCACGAACCTGCCTCTCAACCCGTCCGCAAGGACTTACCGGTCAAAAGCAGGTATGGCTGCCTCTCATTCCTCAGATTCCCACAGCACGGACTCCTCGAAGGAGCAAACGCAGCAGGCCGGTACGAGCGGTGCATCGCCAGCCGCAGGCATGCAGCAGTTTTTCGATGCCTGGATGAACGCGTGGCGTTCGTTCGGCGTGCCGCCCGGCGGTGCGCCATTCCAGGTTCCTCCCGTGCAGATGCCCAACGTCGCGCAGATGGGTTTCCCGCCGATGCCGTCGCTGCCGCCGTTTCCGGCGCTGAACCTTCCTCCCGCCGCGATTCCACCGGAGCGCTTGCAGAAGCTGCAAGCCGACTATTCGCGCGAGGCGATGGAGCTGATCCAGCAGGCCACCACGTCGTCCAGCAAGGCGCCCGAACTCAAGGACCGGCGCTTTAGCGCGGACGCATGGAGCGAGACGCCGGCCTATGCGTTTACCGCCGCGTGGTATCTGCTGAACGCGCGCTATCTGCAGGAGATGGCCGACGCGCTCGACACCGAGCCGAAGATGCGCGAGCGCATCCGCTTCGCGGTCCAGCAGTGGACCGCGGCCGCTTCGCCGAGCAACTTCTTCGCGCTGAATCCCGAAGCGCAGAAAACGCTGCTCGACAGCAAGGGCGAGAGCCTGCGCCAGGGCGTGATGAACCTGCTCGGCGACATGCAGCGCGGCAAGATTTCCCAAACCGACGAATCGCGTTTCGCCGTGGGCGAGAACCTCGCGAACACCGAAGGCTCGGTCGTGTTCGAGAACGATCTGCTGCAGCTGATCCAGTACAAGCCGCGCACGCCGACCGTGCGCGAGCGGCCGCTCCTGATCGTGCCGCCGTGCATCAACAAGTTCTACATTCTCGACCTGCAACCCGAAAACTCGCTCGTCGCGCATGGGCTCGAATCGGGTCACCAGGTGTTCCTGATTTCGTGGCGCAACGCAGATCAATCGGTCGCCAACAAGTCGTGGGACGACTACATCGGCGAGGGCGTGCTGGCCGCGATCGAGACCGTGCGCAAGATCAGCGGCCGCGAGCAGATCAACACGCTCGGCTTCTGCGTCGGCGGCACGATGCTCGCCACCGCGCTCGCGGTGGCCGCGGCGCGCGGCGAACATCCGGCCGCCTCGCTGACGCTGCTCACCGCGATGCTCGACTTCTCCGACACGGGCGTGCTCGACGTGTTCGTCGACGAGGCGCACGTGCAGATGCGCGAGCAGACCATCGGCGGCAAGAACGGTGCGCCGCCGGGACTGATGCGCGGCATCGAGTTCGCCAACACGTTCTCGTTCCTGCGCCCGAACGACCTCGTGTGGAACTACGTGGTCGACAACTACCTGAAGGGCCGCACGCCGGTGCCGTTCGACCTGCTGTACTGGAACAGCGACTCGACGAGTCTGCCGGGGCCGATGTACTGCTGGTATCTGCGCAACACGTACCTCGAGAACAAGCTGCGCGAGCCCGGCGCGTTGACCACCTGCGGCGAGCCGGTCGATCTGTCGAAAATCGATGTGCCGACCTTCATCTACGGTTCGCGCGAAGACCATATCGTGCCGTGGCAAACCGCCTATGCGTCGGTGCCGCTGCTGTCCGGGCCGCTGAAGTTCGTGCTCGGCGCGTCGGGCCACATCGCTGGCGTGATCAATCCGCCCGCGAAGAAAAAGCGCAGCTTCTGGCGCCTCGAAACCGAAGAGAAGATGCTGCCGGAAACCGCCAACGAGTGGTTCGACGCCGCGACCGAAGTGCCCGGCAGCTGGTGGCCCGAATGGACCGCATGGCTCGATCAGCACGGCGGCCGGAAGGTGAAGCCGCGCGCCTCGGCCGGCTCCGACGAGTTCCCGGTGATCGAGCCGGCGCCCGGCCGCTACGTGCGGCAACGGGAATAGGTCCGACGCGCCGTGATGTCGAACACGGCGCGCGGTCGTGCGGTGTGTGGGTGTGGCTGGTCAATGAGCGTCTGGTTAAGGCGTAAGAGCAACGGAATTTTTTAACGTAACGGGCTGCGGCGCAGTTTGCCGAGGTGCCCGGAGGATATGGAAATGACTGATGTTGTGATCGTATCGGCCGCTCGTACTGCAGTGGGCAAGTTTGGTGGGTCGCTGGCCAAGGTTGCCGCGCCTGAACTCGGCGCGTTGGCGGTGCGTGCCGTCCTCGAACGGGCTGGCGTGAAGCCGGACCAGGTGAGCGAAGTGATTCTCGGCCAGGTGCTGACGGCGGGCTCGGGCCAGAACCCCGCGCGTCAATCGGTCATCAAGGCGGGCTTGCCGTCGTCGGTGCCGGGCATGACGATCAACAAGGTGTGCGGCTCGGGCCTGAAGGCTGTGATGCTGGCGGCCAACGCGATCATCGCGGGCGACGCGGACATCGTGGTCGCGGGCGGCCAGGAGAACATGAGCGCCGCGCCGCACGTGCTGCCGGGTTCGCGCGACGGCTTCCGCATGGGCGATGCGAAGCTGATCGACTCGATGATCGTCGACGGCCTGTGGGACGTCTACAACCAGTACCACATGGGCGTGACGGCGGAAAACGTCGCGAAGGAATACGGCATCACGCGCGAAGAGCAGGACGCGTTCGCGGCGCTGTCGCAGAACAAGGCGGAAGCCGCGCAGAAGGCCGGGCGCTTCAACGATGAAATCGTGCCGGTCGAGATTCCGCAGCGCAAGGGCGAGCCGCTGCGCTTCGCCACCGACGAATTCGTGCGCCACGGCGTGACGGCCGAATCGCTCGCGGGTCTGAAGCCGGCCTTCTCGAAGGAAGGCACGGTCACGGCGGCGAACGCGTCGGGTCTGAACGACGGCGCGGCCGCGGTGCTCGTGATGTCGCTGAAGAAGGCCGAAGCGCTCGGTCTCACGCCGCTCGCGTGCATCAAGGCGTATGCGAACGCCGGTATCGATCCGAAGGTGATGGGCATGGGCCCGGTGCCGGCATCGCGCCGTTGTCTCGAGCGCGCGGGCTGGACGCCGGCCGATCTGGACCTGATGGAAATCAACGAAGCGTTCGCCGCGCAGGCACTCGCGGTGCACAAGCAGATGGGCTGGGACACCTCGAAGATCAACGTGAACGGCGGGGCAATCGCGATCGGCCATCCGATCGGCGCGTCCGGCTGCCGGATTCTCGTCACGCTGCTGCACGAAATGCAGAAGCGCGATGCGAAGAAGGGTTTGGCGTCGCTGTGCATCGGCGGCGGCATGGGTGTCGCGCTGGCTGTCGAGCGCGTGTAAGGTATGGCTGGGGTGCGCCGCGCCGGTCCTGCGCGGTGTACCCCGGAACGTGGCTCGCGCCGGTAGTGCGCGTTGCCGGCTGGTCGCCCGGCCGCAGCGGAGAACCAGCATCAGGCGAGACAGGAGGTTGCCGGTCGGCACCTCGAAAACGATAACGGAGTAGGGTTTATGACACAGCGAATTGCGTATGTAACGGGCGGCATGGGCGGCATTGGCACGAGCATCTGCCAGCGTCTGCACAAGGAAGGTTTCAAGGTGATCGCGGGCTGCGGCCCGAATTCGCCGCGCCGCGCGAAGTGGCTCGATGAGCAGAAGGCGCTCGGTTTCGATTTCGTCGCCTCCGAAGGCAACGTCGGCGACTGGGAATCGACCAAGGCCGCGTTCGACAAGGTCAAGGCCGAGGTCGGCGAGATCGACGTGCTGGTCAACAATGCCGGTATCACGCGCGACGTCGTGTTCCGCAAGATGACGCACGAAGACTGGACGGCGGTGATCGACACCAACCTGACGAGCCTTTTCAACGTCACCAAGCAGGTGATCGACGGCATGGTCGAGCGTGGCTTTGGCCGCGTGATCAACATTTCGTCGGTGAACGGCCAGAAGGGCCAGTTCGGCCAGACCAATTATTCGACGGCGAAGGCCGGTATTCACGGCTTCACGATGTCGCTCGCGCAGGAAGTGGCGACCAAGGGCGTGACGGTCAACACCGTGTCGCCGGGCTATATCGGCACCGACATGGTCAAGGCGATCCGCCCCGACGTGCTCGAAAAGATCGTGGCGACGATCCCGGTGCGCCGTCTCGGCCAGCCGGACGAAATCGGCTCGATCGTGGCGTGGCTCGCGTCGGAAGAGTCGGGTTTCTCCACGGGCGCCGATTTTTCGCTCAACGGCGGCTTGCATATGGGTTGAGCCCCCGGCGCGCCGCTCACAAGGCGGCGCGCTTCGGCTCAGAGGGTTCCGCCGGCGTTCCACCTGTGCAATGATCCGATTGCACAGGTGGAACGCCGTTTCCGCGTTTAACTCGAGCTTAAAAGGCGCTACATGACTACTACTACAAAGAAAACGGCCGAACGACTGATAAAGAAATATCCGAATCGTCGGCTTTACGATACCGAGACGAGTACCTACATCACGCTGACCGATGTGAAACAGCTCGTGCTCGATCAGGAGGATTTCAAGGTTATCGATGCCAAAAGCAACGAGGACCTGACGCGAGCCATCCTGTTGCAGATCATTCTCGAAGAGGAGAGCGGCGGCTTGCCGATGTTCTCGTCGTCGATGCTCTCGCAGATCATCCGTTTCTATGGTCATGCGATGCAGGGCATGATGGGCACGTACCTGGAAAAGAACATCCAGGCCTTCATCGACATTCAGGCGAAGCTTGCCGACCAGTCGAAGAATCTCTATGAAGGCAAGGCGATGAACCCCGAAGTCTGGTCGCAGTTCATGAACATGCAGGCACCGATGATGCAGGGCATGATGACCAGCTATATCGAGCAATCGAAGAACATGTTCGTGCAGATGCAGGAGCAGATGCAGAACCAGGCGAAAACGATGTTCGCCACCTTCCCGTTCACGCCCGGTAGCGGGGTCAACGCGAGCAATGCGCCCGCTGCGTCGCAGGACAATCCGGAGCCGGAGAAGAAGTAATAGCGACGAAGTAATGGCGACTCGCGGCGTAAGCGACGCTGCGCCATTGCTGGGGCTCGGGGAGCCGCCGTGGGATGGCAGACAGGTCGGCTTGCGTGGGGCGCGCTCGCGGCATTGAGCGTATCGGCGGGTGCTGGCGGTGGGCCGGTTGCGCGGCGCCGTGCGTGTCGGCGAACGGCGTTCCGGATGAGCGGGATGGGCCTGATGTCGGATCGGCCAGCCCCGACGTCGGCGTCCTTGCGAGCCTTACCCGTTGCGTGGAAGTGCGCGGTGGGCAGCACGGTACAATAGCGGGTTCGCGTGCACGTGGAGTCACGCGGATTAATCACCTGGATTATTTCCGCCGGCGGAGCCGGGCATGCCGTGCGCATGCTTGCATGCTGCTTGTGCGGTCGTTCGTGTGCCCTGTTTGTGCATCGTCGCCCGCGGTTCGACGTTCCGCTGTTCCCGTCGCCCGGTTCGCTCGCGTCTTGAGTTTCGCGCCATTCCTTCTGGTTTGATGAGTCATTCTCCGGCGCGACCGACGTCCTCACCGTTGCCATCGCTTTTTGCCGGACCCGCCCCGTGTTTCAGATCGTTTCCCTTATTGTCTCAATGCCTGCACCCAGGCCGCATCGCTTTGCTTTAGCCGCCGTTGCGCGGGAGTTCATCGAGGCGCTGCGATGAGCCGGCTGTTTCTTGCGCCGATGGAAGGGCTGGCGGACTACCTGCTACGCGACGTGCTGACCGGCACCGGCGGATTCGACGGCTGCGTGTCCGAATTTATCCGCGTGACGGGCACGTTGTTGCCCACGCGCATCTACGAGCGCGAGGCGCCCGAAATCCTGCATGCGAGCGTGACCGCGAGCGGTACGCCGATGGTGATCCAGTTGCTCGGCAGCGATCCGGAATGGATGGCGCGCAATGCCGCGCACGCGGCCACGTTGTCGCCCTATGGCATCGATCTGAACTTCGGCTGTCCCGCCAAGGTCGTCAATCGGCATGGCGGCGGCGCGATGCTGCTCGCGGACCCGAAGCAATTGAACGGGATCGTGTCGGCGGTGCGCGCGGCAGTGCCGGCCGGGATCGCGGTGACCGCGAAAATGCGCCTTGGCGTTTCCGATACGTCGCGGGCGATCGATTGCGCGCAGGCGCTCGCGGAAGGCGGCGCGGCGTCGCTGGTCGTGCATGCGCGCACGCGCGACGATGGCTACCGGCCGCCCGCGCACTGGGAGTGGATCGCGCGTATCGATGATGCCGTCGACGTGCCCGTCATCGCGAACGGCGACGTCTGGAGCGTCGCGGACTGGGCGCGTTGCCGTGCCGTGAGCGGTTGTGCGGACGTGATGATCGGACGCGGCGCCGTATCGGACCCGTTCCTCGCGCGACGGATTCGCGGATTGATGGACCCGTCCCCGTCGGCTGGCGAGTGGTGCGACGTGCTGCGCTCCATGGCCGGCTATCTGACGAAGCTGCAGGCGCGCGGCACGTTGCGCCACGAGCATGGCCGCGTCAAGCAATGGCTCAGCTATCTGCGGCGCACCTGGCCGCAAGCCGCCGAATTGCACGAGACGATCCGGCGCATGCAGGATTCCCGCGAGATTTTTGCGGTGATCGGGCAGGCGTTGGCGTGTGAGGGCGCGGTGATGGCGTCCGGATACGAAACGGTTGATGGTTGCGTGTGACGGGGAGTTGACTGCCGACTGGTCTGGGCGCGACTGCCATCACACTTTAGTGGCTGCGTTTCGGGATCTCGATGATTGTCGGGCCGGCGAGCTTGTACGTGTCTTTATGGGTGGGTGGATACGTGTGTGCCTGGCTTTGCCGGTGGGATTCGCATCCCGACTGTGCGTGCCGGTGCGTCATCGATCACGCCTTGCATTCGTTGCGAACTGCCTGGACGCAGCGCGCCGAAGTACGCTCGATCTTTCGCGCAGCGCAGCATCGGGACGACGACGGAGTACCTCACGATCTTTAAGCCGGTTAATTGTCGGTGGGGGGCGGTTGTGTGTTTTGCGTGGCAGTAATAAGCGGCGATAAAGACGGTTGCCCCAGCGCGAGTAGCAGGAGACTTGCAAGGCCGAGCGTGCGCGCGAATTCGTCATCCAGTTGATTGCCTTGATCGGTAATCGACATCGGCACAACGAGCTCCTGGTTTGTCAGCTTGATCGCAGCATCCTTGGGGACTGCCGAGATGCAGATTGATTTATTCGCTTCGTCATAAGTAATGACCACACCACGGGGCGGCATCTGCTTTTTTATCGGCATCGTTACATTCCTTTTAGCGTGCAGCTCCGATGAGTTCCAACCTTGAATTCGATCGCCATCCGCCGTCCATACCCAAGTCAAATCAGCGGGCAAACCTATCATGGCGTCGAATCACGTATGACAAAAGAATGAATCCCTGAAACCACTGCGCACGCCGCAATACCCGCCGGCAGCCGCAGGAACACACCATGCCGCGAGTGAGAGCATCTCGCAACATCGTGGACTACCGTCAACGAAAGCCGGCAGAAACCACCGAAGATCGATCGCGGACGAATCGGCCCGTACGTAGCCGTGCTTCGCCGTGTCACGCGCCGCAGGTTCGAGCGGCGCGGCTGCCTGTTGTCAGCCACCTGTTTTTGGATCGGGGAACCACAAATAGCTGTAAACTCTCGTCTTTGCTGCCATTCCAAGATTCCCCTCACATGTCCAAGCTGCACAGCGTCAACCCGTCCGAGCCGCCTCGCGTGGGCTTCGTATCCCTCGGGTGCCCCAAAGCCCTCGTCGATTCCGAGCAGATCATCACCCAGCTGCGCGCCGAAGGTTATGAAATCTCCGGCACCTACGACGGCGCGGACCTCGTGGTCGTCAACACCTGCGGTTTCATCGACGAAGCCGTGCAGGAAAGCCTCGACGCGATCGGCGAAGCGCTTAGCGAAAACGGCAAGGTCATCGTGACCGGCTGCCTCGGCGCGAAAAAGAGCGCGAGCGGCTCGGGGCTGATCGAGGAAGTGCATCCGAAGGTGCTGGCCGTGACCGGTCCGCACGCGGTCGGCGAAGTGATGCAGGCGGTCCACAACCATCTGCCGAAGCCGCACGATCCGTTCGTCGATCTCGTGCCGGCCGCGGGCGTCAAGCTCACGCCGCGCCACTACGCCTACCTGAAGATTTCCGAGGGCTGCAATCACCGCTGCACGTTCTGCATCATCCCGTCGATGCGCGGCGATCTCGTGTCGCGCCCGGTCGCCGAGGTCATGCTCGAAGCGGAAAACCTGTTCAAGTCCGGCGTCAAGGAACTGCTCGTCATCTCGCAGGACACGAGCGCCTATGGCGTCGACGTCAAATATCGCACCGGCTTCTGGAACGGCAAGCCGATCAAGACGCGCATGACCGACCTCGTCGGCGCGCTCGGCGAACTCGCCGCGCAATACGGCGCGTGGGTGCGTCTGCATTACGTGTATCCGTACCCGAGCGTCGACGAAGTGATTCCGATGATGGCCGAAGGTCCGTACAAGGGCCACGTGCTGCCGTATCTCGACGTGCCGTTCCAGCACGCGCATCCCGAAGTGTTGAAGCGCATGAAGCGTCCGGCCAATGCCGAGAAGGTCATGGAGCGCGTCAAGGCGTGGCGCGAAATCTGCCCGGACCTGACGATCCGCAGCACGTTTATCGCGGGCTTCCCCGGCGAGACCGAGGCGCAGTTCGAGACGCTGCTCGATTTCATCCGCGAGGCGGAACTCGATCGCGTGGGCTGCTTTGCTTACTCGCCGGTCGAAGGCGCGAGCGCCAACGAACTCGACGGCGCACTGCCCGACGAAGTGCGCGAGGAGCGCCGCGCGCGCTTCATGGAAGTGGCCGAGCAGGTGTCGGCCAAACGCATCGCGAAGAAGGTCGGCAAGACGCTGAAGGTGCTCGTCGACGAAATCAACGCCGACGGCGGCATCGGCCGTACCGCGGCGGATGCGCCGGAAATCGACGGCGTCGTCTATATCGCGCCGACCACCAAGGCGTCGAAGCGCTACAAGGTCGGCGATTTCGTCTCGGTGAAGATCACCGGCGCCGACGGTCACGATCTGTGGGGCGAGGTCTGAGCGATGACGGCGAACATGGCGGCAAATCGGACACCGGAGATCCTCGCGCTCGGCGAGGCGATGATCGAATTCAACCAGTCGGCGAAGGATCAGCCGAACTATCTGCAAGGCTTCGGCGGCGACACCTCGAACTTCTGCATCGCGGCGTCGCGCCAGGGCGCGAAGACCGGCTTCGTGTCGGCGGTCGGTGCCGATCACTTCGGGCGCCTGCTCGTCGATCTGTGGCAGCGCGAGCAGGTCGACACCGCGTTCGTGCGCGTCGATCCGCAGGCGCCGACCGGCGTCTATTTCGTGTCCCACGGTCCGAACGGCCACGCGTTCGACTATCTGCGCGCGGGCTCGGCGGCGAGCCGCTATGCGCCGGCCGATCTGCCGCGCGAGGCGCTTGCGGCGGCCAAGGTCGTGCATCTGTCCGGCATCAGTCTCGCGATCAGCGTGAGCGCCTGCGACGCCGCGCTCGAAGCGATCGCATATGCGCGCGCGAACGGTGGTGCGCGCGTGAGCTTCGACACGAATCTGCGCCTGAAGCTGTGGCCGCTCGCGCGGGCGCGCGCGGTGATGCTCGAGGCGATCCGTCAGACCGACATCTGCCTGCCGAGCTGGGATGACGTGACCGAACTCACGGGCCTGACGGGCCGCGACGAGATCGTCGATTTCCTGCTGTCGCACGGGCCAAGCGTCGTTGCGCTGAAGCTCGGCAAGGACGGCTCGTATATCGCGACGCCGAACGAGCGGCGCGTCGTGCCGGGGCACGTCGTCAATGCGGTCGATGCGACCGGCGCGGGCGACTGCTTCGGCGGCGCGTTCATCGCGCGCATCGTCGCCGGCGACGATGCGTTTGCCGCCGCGCGTTATGCGAACGTCGCCGCGGCGTTGTCGACGCAAGGTTATGGCGCGGTCGCGCCGATTCCGTCGCGTGAGGCGGTGGAGAAGCTGCTGGCGGGTTGAGCATCACGAAGCCGCGGGGGGGCCGCGAGCGCCATGTGCGGCGTCGCGCGGCAGGCGGCACCTGATGCCGCAAGCGAGGCAGTAAGCGAGGCGACAAGCGAGGCAGCAGAATCATTCGAAGAGACCGGAACAGGAGCGAGCGATGCAACGGGACGTAGTGGTGGTAAGCGGCGTGCGCACGGCAATCGGCGCGTTCGGCGGCAGCCTCAAGGACTTTGCGCCGACCGATCTCGGCGCGCGCGTCGTGCGCGAGGTGCTTGAACGTGCGAGCGTGTCGGGCGACGAAGTCGGGCACGTCGTGTTCGGCAATGTTGTGCACACCGAGGCGAAGGACATGTACCTCGCGCGCGTCGCGGCGCTCAACGGCGGCGTCGCGCAGCACACGCCCGCGCTGACCGTGAACCGCCTGTGCGGCTCGGGCCTGCAGGCGATCGTCTCGGCCGCGCAAAGCGTGCTGCTCGGCGACGCCGACATCGCGATCGGCGGCGGCGCGGAGAACATGAGCCGCGCGCCGTACTCGATGCCGGCCGCGCGCTTCGGGCAGCGCATGGGCGACGCGCGCCTCGTCGACATGATGGTCGGCGCGCTCAACGATCCGTTCCAGTCGATCCATATGGGCGTGACGGCCGAGAACGTCGCGCGCCAGTACGACATCTCGCGCGACGCGCAGGACGCGCTTGCGCTCGAATCGCACCGCCGCGCGGCGCACGCGATCACGAACGGCTACTTCAGGGAACAGATCCTGCCGATCACGATTCCCTCGAGGAAGGGCGACGTCGTGTTCGACACCGACGAGCACACGCGGATGAACGCATTGGCGGAAGACTTCGCGAAGCTGAAGCCGGTGTTCGCAAAGGAAAACGGCACGGTGACGGCCGGCAACGCGTCGGGCATCAACGACGCGGCGGCCGCCGTCGTGCTGATGGAGCGTGGCATCGCCGAGAAGCGCGGCGTGAAGCCGCTGGCGCGGCTCGTGTCGTATGCGCATGCGGGCGTCGATCCGGCGTATATGGGCATCGGGCCGGTGCCGGCGAGCCGCAAGGCGCTCGAACGCGCGGGCCTTACCGTCGCCGATCTCGACGTGATCGAGGCCAACGAGGCGTTCGCCGCGCAGGCCTGCGCGGTCAGCAAGGAGCTCGGATTCGATCCGGCCAGGGTCAATCCGAACGGCTCGGGCATTTCGCTCGGCCATCCGATCGGCGCGACCGGTGCGTTGATTACCGTCAAGGCGTTGTATGAATTGCAGCGTATCGGCGGGCGCTATGCGCTCGTCACGATGTGCATCGGCGGCGGGCAGGGGATCGCGGCGATCTTCGAGCGTCTCTGAGGTCGAGCGGCACGCCGTCGCCGGCAGGGTAGGAAGCAGGATCAGGCAACAAGGATGAAAAGGATGCGGGAATCGAAAGCGACGCAGGGCTCGCCAGCGAGCATGTCGAGGGATAGCGCGGCGCGCACGGCAAGACGCGCGCCGCGGCAACGCGCGAGGGTGATCGCGGCAGTGGCCGCGCTGCTGTGTGCGGGCACGGTGCTGTGGATGCCGTCGCAGGCATGGGCCGAGAGCGATGCGGTCAAGGCACTGGCGCCGCCGCCGCCGATCTCGTTGCCGCTCAAACCGAGCCCGGAGTTCGCGAAGTTTCCGCGTTATGCCGGCACGCTCGGCAAGCGTCCGATCGTGCTGCGGCTCGGCCCGAAGACCGATGATCCGTCCGGCGTGCACGGCGAGTATCAGTACGGCGATACCGGCGAGGTGATCCTGATCGCCGGCGACCGCACCGATGACACGCTCGAAGTCGAGGAGTCGAACGACGGCACGCATATCACCGGCAACTGGGTCGGCAAGTTCGGCGCGGATGGGGCGCTCGAAGGCGAGCGCATGAATGTCGACGATTCCGATCCGCAGCCGTTCGATCTGAAGCCGCTGGCGGCGGGGCAGGCGGTGCCGGTGGCGGGGGCGGGTGTAGCCAATGCGGCCGCGCCGAAGCCGGCTACCGTGCCGCAGCCTGCGGCGAACGGTGCGCCCGCGCCGGCTGCGGGTGGTCATGCGGTCGGCGGCGTCAGCAACCTGCAAACCGGCGATTGATGTTGCCGTTGGCCCTGTTGCCGGACGTGTGCGGTATAGGCAGCCTATGTCGCGTAGGCTGCTCGGGCCGCCTCGGCCGCTCACCCCGCGCACGCGGCTCGCATCGCGCGTCCGACGCGAGCCGCTTGGCGTGTCCGGGCTCGCGTAGCCGACGCACCGCACGCAACGGCGCGGCCGTCGCATTGACCCGGCATTCCCCGTTTTCTCACCGAACTTCACCATGACCCGATCCAAACTCAAACGCGGTCTGCAAACCCGCACGGTGCGCGCCGAGGACCGTATCACGCCGGGCTTCGAGTCGTTCTCGACGCCGGTCACGCGAGCGTCGACGGTGGTGTTTCCCGATCTCGCGACGATGCGCGCGCTCGACTGGAAAAACGACGAGCAATGGCGCTACGGCCTGCACGCGACGCCGACGCAGATCGCGCTCGCGCAGCGGCTCGCCGCGATCGAGGGTGGCAATCATGCGCTGTTGCAGCCGTCGGGGTTGTCGTCGATTTCGAACGTGTACTTCGGTCTCTTGAAGGCCGGCGACGACGTGCTGATTCCCGACAACGTCTATTCGCCGAACCGCGATCACGGCGACTGGCTCGCGCGCGATTTCGGCGTGACGGCGCGCTACTACGATCCGCTGATCGGCGCGGGCATCGCCGGTCTGATCCAGCCGAACACGCGCCTGATCTGGATCGAGGCGCCCGGCTCGGTGACGATGGAAGTGCCCGACGTGCCGGCCATCACGGCGGCGGCGCGCGCGCGCAACGTCGTCACCGCGATCGACAACACGTGGTCCGCGGGGCTCGCCTTCCGGCCGTTCGATCACGGCGTCGACATCTCGGTGCAGGCCCTGACGAAGTACCAGTCGGGCGGCGGCGACGTGCTGATGGGCGCGACGATCACACGCGAGCGCGAACTGCACCTGAAGCTGAAGGCGGCGCGCATGCGCATGGGCATCGGCGTTTCGTCCGACGACTGCTCGCTGATTCTGCGCAGCCTGCCGAGCATGCAACTGCGTTTCGCGCAGCATGACCGCGCGGCGCTCGCGATCGCCACGTGGCTGAAGAGCCGGCCGGAAATCGCCGCGGTGCTGCATCCCGCGTTCGCCGATTGTCCGGGACACGAGGCGTTCAAGCGCGATTTCACGGGCGCGGGCGGCCTGTTCTCGGTCGTGTTCGACGAACGCTACAGCGCGGCTCGGATCGACACGTTCTGCGAGTCGCTCGAACTCTTTTCGCTCGGCTGGAGCTGGGGCGGCGCACATAGTCTCGCGATGCCGTACGACATCGTGTCGATGCGCACGGCGGCGCAATGGCCGCATCGCGGCACGCTGGTGCGCTTCTATATCGGCCTCGAGGAAGAAGCGGATTTGCGCGCGGACATCGAACAGAGTCTTGCGGCGCTGGCTTGACGCGCCAGGGATTGATTCGCCGCGGCTACGCTTGAGAAACCCGCCGGGATATCTTTCCCGGCGGGTTTTTTTATTGGCGCAGACTCGCTCGAACGGGACAGCAAGCCTGACCATTCGGCCGAATGGCCGACGCCTTGCGGCGCCGCTACGATGATGTGCATTCCGATCAACGATTGCGGCGCGCGTGAGGTTCGATGAATCTTTTCTTCTGGATGTTGCTGAATCTTGCCGTGCCGATCGCGGGCCCGCTCTTCACGCTTGCGCTCGTCGCGCCCGCGTATGGCTGGCGCGTTTCGTGGCGATTGATTGCGGCGTCGGTGAAGGACGGGCAACTGTTCTGGTGTGCGATTGGATTGTGTGCCGCCGCGATCTACGAGGCGGTGGCGGCATTGGAGCAGGGCAGTCGGGAAACGTCGCTGCTTGCGCTCGGGATTGTCGGGTTTTGCGGGCTGGCGTTCGTGGGTTCCATGGTTGTGACGTCGAGCTTGCTCAAGGCGTGGCACGACGGTTCGGGCACAACGAAGGGTCACGCGCAGAGGGCGCATGCGGATGGCAGATTCTCGCGTGTCGCGATAGGCGCATCGATTGCCATGACCTGGCTGGTGGCCCTTCTATTCGCATTCCTGCACATGCACCTGAATCACTTTTTTTAGATAGTGCAGCGTTTATACTGATTCCTTCTTGTGGAGGAACTGATGAAGCAATTTATCTTGTCCTTGGGATCGGACAAAAATCATGAGCGCATCGTAAAAGGAGGGCTGATCGTCAGCATCCTGATTTCCATCGTCATGTTTGTGGCGTTCCTGCCCGGCACCTTCAGCAGATAACCCTGTGGCCTGCCCGGCTTGTTAGCGCGGTGGCTGGTGTCCCGACGCGCTACCGCAACCGCAATGCAACCCCAAACACAGCCTCAACGCATCCGCCTCAAAACAGCCGCAGCAAGCCATCCAGCCCAACCCAATTGAACGACACGCTCGCGGCTTCGCGCACCACCGGCTTCGCGCGGAACGCAACGGAGAGTCCCGCTTCGGCCATCATCTTCAGGTCGTTCGAGCCGTCGCCCATCGCAATCGCGCGGGACGGTTCGATGCCGAGCGTCGCGCAGGTCTCGCGCAGCGTGCGCGCTTTGACATCGGCATTGACGATCTCGCCGAGCACCTTGCCGGTCAGCTTGCCGTCGACGATTTCCAGCGTGTTCGCGCGCGTGAAATCGAGGCCGAGGCGTGCCTTGAGTTTTTCGGTGAAGAACGTGAAGCCGCCCGAGACGAGCAGCGTTTTCAGACCGGCCTGCTTCGCGCCGGCAAGCATCGTTTCGGCGCCCGGCGACAGTTGCAGCCGCTCCTCGTAAACACGTTCGAGCGCGCTCGCGTCGAGCCCTTTCAGCAGAGCGACGCGGCGCGTCAGGCTTTCGTTGAAGTCCTTGATCTCGCCGCGCATCGATGCCTCGGTAATGGCCGCGACCTCGGCCTTGAGCCCGCAGAAGTCGGCGATTTCGTCGATGCATTCGATCGTAATCAGCGTCGAGTCCATGTCCATCGCGACGAGGCCGAAGTCGCGCAACGCGCGGCCGGCGTCGACGAACGCGTAATCGAGCCGATGTGTCTGACAATACACCTCGATGTCGGCGCGCTGAGAAAGGTGCGCATTGGCGATGCGAATGGCGTGCGCGTCGACGATGGTAGCCTGCGAGCCGCGCGCGAGCGCGACGAGCGTTTTGTGGTGGTCGGCGGAGAAGGGCGCGGTGCTTTGAATGACGAGGTTCATGGACGACCGGTGACGCGAATAGATGGACGAATCAGTGGACGCGCGGCGCGCGCGGAAAATCCCGCTATTGTAGCGGTTCCGCGCGCGGCGCCGTCGCATGCGGCAGTCCGGCCGGCGTGCAATCTGGTAGCGCGCGGTTCATACTGGCGCATCGAGCGCATGCACCGAAGCGACTGCACCTGGCCGTTGTGTCAGGGCGAAAGCGAATCGCGACGTGCGGCGATTGGCGCACGAAGCCGCTGCAACCAGTCGGACCAGGGTCGCGGCGGTGTATTGACGAATTGCGACGAATTGCGATGAATCGCGACGAATCCTGACGAGTCACCACGAATCGCGACGCACAACGCAATATCGCGACGTATCGGTGCGAGCCGCATCAACCGGGGCGCAACAAGGCGCCTTCACGGAGACAACGCATGACCCAGGCGACCGCCAGCGACGCAGCCTCTCTTGCCCGCGACTTCGATCTGCGCCATCTGAGCCCGGCGTTTTATGCCGATCCCTATCCGGTCTACCACGCGCTACGCACTTGCGAGCCGGTCAAGCGCATGCCGGACGGTTCGCTCTTTCTGACGCGCTTTCGCGACGTGCAGGCGGTCTACCGCGATCCGAAGACCTTCAGCTCCGACAAGACCGTCGAGTTCCGCCCGAAGTACGGCGATTCGCCGCTCTATGCGCATCACACGACGAGTCTCGTGTTCAACGATCCGCCGCGTCATACGCGGGTGCGCAAGCTGATCGCCGGCGCATTGACCGCGCGCGCGATCGCGGCGATGGAGCCGGGGCTGATCCGGCTCGTCGACAGCTTGCTCGATGCGGCCGCGCAGCGCGGGCGCATCGATCTGATCGGCGAGTTCGCCTCGGCGATTCCGGTCGAGATCATCGGCAATCTGCTCGACGTGCCGCATGCCGAACGCGCGCCGCTGCGCGACTGGTCGCTCGCGATACTCGGCGCGCTCGAACCGTCGCTGATCGAGGCGCAGTTCGAGCGCGGCAACCGCGCGGTCAGCGAGTTCGTCGACTATCTGCGCGGACTCGTCGCGCGACGCCGCCGCGAGCCGGGCGATCCGCAGCACGATGTGCTGACGCGGCTGATTCAGGGCGAGGGACCGGGTGAACAGTTGTCGGAAGCGGAGTTGCTGCAGAACTGTATTTTCATTCTCAACGCCGGGCACGAGACGACCACGAACCTGATCGGCAACGGTCTCGTCACGCTGACCGAATGGCCCGACGCGCGCGCCGCGTTGCTGCGCGAGCCGGCGCTGATCGATACGGCGATCGAGGAGTGCCTGCGCTTCGAGAGTTCCAACCAGCTCGGCAACCGTATGAGCACCACGGACACCGAAATCGGCGGCGTCGCGGTCGCGCGCGGTACGCCGGTCACGCTGTGCATCGGCGCGGCCAATCGCGATCCCGAGCAGTTTGCCGAACCGGATCGCTTCGATATTCGCCGCGACCCGAACCGGCATCTCGCGTTCGGCTTCGGTATTCACCAGTGTGCGGGTTTGTCGCTCGCGCGGCTCGAGGCGCGCATCGCGATCGGGCGCTTCGTGCAGCGCTTTCCCGACTATCGGCTCGACGGTGTGCCGACGCGCGGCGGGCGCGTGCGGTTTCGCGGTTTCGCGGCGGTGCCGGTCGAACTGGAGCCGTGATGCGCGGTGTGGCGTGACGGGGCGCGAGCCGCGGAGCAATCCGCGAAATGTCGGCAAGCAGGTGTGAGAGGACTTCGAACGCGAACTTCGGGACACCGGCCGCGCTCGTACTTCAGGTGCTTCAGGTGCTTCAGGTGCTTCAGGTGCTTCAGGTGCTTCAGGTGCTTCAGGTGCTTCAGGTGCTCCAACTCGCGGCACGCCGCAACCGATTCCCCACCAGGCACCACACATAATCAGGCCCGGCACTTCGCGAAAAGCACCGGGCCGAGGCGCACTACGGCGTATTACTTATCGTCTCTCTCGTCACCCTGCTTCAGGTGAAGCCCCGGCAGCGTCCGCGTGCTTTCGGCAACCACTGCATGCAGCAGGCGCGGATCGAGGTCGAGCGCCGCGAGGATGGTCGGCGCGACCTGCGTCGTCAGCACGCGCTCGTCGATCTGGCGACCGGCGCCATGCATTCCCGGGTAGCCGATGACGAGGCCGAGGTGGCTGTCGTCCGGTGCGTTGCCGCCGTGCTCTTCATCCTTCGCCGTGCTCGACGTGTAGATCACGCCCGGATTCGGCTGCACGATGATGTCGGGCGTACGGCCTTGCGCCGGATCGCCGAAGCGCGCCGCCAGTTGCTTGCCGGACAGGATGTAAGCCTGCGGACCGTCCGCGCAGATGCCGGGCGCATTGCACGACAGATTCTGCTCGAGCGTCTGGATCACGGCGTTGCGCTGCGATTGATCGCGCAGCCAGATCAGGCCCACGTCGTCGGTCTGCACCATGCCGGTGTCGACGAGACCCGTGCCGTCGTTCAGGTTGCCGCTTTTCGTACTGTTCTGGCCGAAGTTGCCGTTCGGGTCGAGGTAGTTGTTCGCTTCAAGCAGCTTCGACAGCGTGTCCCCGTTCTTCACGAGCTTCGTATGATCGGTCGGCGACTGGCCGTGCTTGGCCGTCACGATGACGAGCGTCGACTTGTACAGGTTCTGCTGCTTGAGCGCTGCCACCACGCGGCCGAGCGAATTGTCGATATAGCCGATCGCGCCGGCCACCTGCGTACCCGGCGTGAAACTGGCATCGAGATAGCCGCCGCCGCTGGCTACCGTGGCCTTTTGCGCAACGCTCAGCGTCTGGAAGTTCGCGCCGAACACCGTCGGCACCGGTTCGTTGTGCGTACCCGTCGAGTCCATGCCGCCGATCTGGTTGATGAGCGCCTGTACGTGGTAGTCGTCGAACTTCTCGGTGTGCGTATACGTGTCGAGGTAGTACGTGTTCGTCGCAGGGTCGATCGAATTGATCTCGGTGCGGGCCAGGTCGTCCACGCCATGGCCCGACGGTCCGTTCAGCCAGTCGTAGCCCCATGCGTGCTTGTCGGCCCATGCGGTGCGCGCACCGTGCATGCCCTGCTTGACCGCCTCGAAGACCGTGTTCGTCTTGACGTAGTTGTGCGGATAGACCGGCACGCATTGGCCGTTGACGAGCGCGTGCGGAATGGCTTGCGGATTGAATGCGCCGCCGCCGTCGAGGTGCGTGAGCGGGCCGCCGTTCTCGCCGTCGATGCCGGTGGTTTCGTCGAACACGACGTTCCAGCCCTGCTTGCCGGTGCAGCTCGTGTCGCTCGGCGAGTACAGCGTGCGGTCGTAGGACACGTCATAGAAGAGGCCGGCGGACTTCGGCGAGCCGCCCGTGACGAGTGCGGCGAGGCCCGGGAACGAATCGGAGAGGCCCGGCGTGTAGGCGTTCGTGTAGGTGACGCCCGATTTGGCGAGGAGCGCGATATTCGGGCAGGTATTGCCGGCGATGCAGCGCGCGACGTCCTGTTCGTGCAAGCCGTCGAAGCTGATGAGCAGAACATGCTTGACGCCCGCGTCTCCTTCGCCATGGTCATGGTCGTGGGCCTGGGCGGGCGAGAAGGCGCCGCTCAATGCAAGCACGCCCGCGCTGAGCGCCGTCAGACCAGTCGACCATTTTTTTATTGCTTTCATCGTTCACCTCGTTTGCTGGTTGGGGGAAGTCCTGTGAAGCGCGGTGAATGTTGCAAGCGTATTGCGGCGGAGCGATGAACGCGAACTTTCAATTACACAATGTTACGAGTGGGGGCGTCGCGAGATTGGCAGGCTGATTGGGCAAGCTGACGGGGCGATGCAGGTCGTTGGCATATGGCGCGTTGTGATCGAGTACGTCAAGCCTGCGGCGTAGCCGATGTAGTGGTTTGGCGGTTGACAGTCCTGACGAATCGCTTCGCTTCTGCAGGGACCCGGTAACAACCCGGTAGCGTTCCGGTAGCGACTCGGCAGAACCCACACGGCCGCTTCGCTCGCACCTCAGCCCCACGCCTTAACCTCGCTCATCCGGCTCGCGATCCCAATACGGCGGATCGCCGAAATGTGCGGCGAGAAAGTCGATGAACGCGAGCGTCTTCGGCGGCACGAATGCACGGCTCGGATACACGGCCCAGATCGCGACGTCGTCGGCGAGCGGATAGCTGTCGAGCACGCTGACCAGCGCGCCGCTGCGCAGATACGGCGCGACGTCCCATGTCGATTTGAGCGCGATGCCGAAGCCGGCGAGCAGCGCGTCGCGGATCACCTCGCCGTTGTCGGTCGCGAGGCGTCCGCCGACCCGCACGTCGAGTGTGCCGGCCGGCGTCACGAAGCTCCAGTCGCGCTGATCCGACAGGATGATGCACTCGTGCCGCGCGAGGTCCGACGGATGATGCGGCGTGCCATGCGCGGCGAGATACGCGGGCGCGGCGCACAGCACGCGGCGGTTCGCCGCGAGGCGCCGTGCGACCAGCGACGAATCCTTGAGCGCGCCGACCCGGATTGCGACGTCGATGCCCGCGTCGACGAGATCGACGAGTTGATCGGTCATCCGCAAATCGAGGCTCACGCCCGGATAGCGGCGCAGAAATTCGCTGACGACCGGCGACACATGCTGGCGCCCGAACGACGAGGACATCGTCACGCGCAGGCGGCCTTGCGGTTCGGTCTGCGCGCGGCCCACCGAGGCGCGCGCGGCAGCGGCCGCGTCGAGCAGCGCCTCGGCGCGCGTCATGAACACTTCGCCGTCCTGGGTGAGGCTGATGCGGCGCGTGGTCCGATGCAGCAGGCGCGCGCCGAGCAGTTTTTCGAGCTGTGCGATGCGCGAGCTCGCGACCGCCGCCGACAGGCCGAACTCGCGCCCGGCCGCCGACACGTTCGCCAGCAGAGCCGCGCGCACGAACAGCGCGACGTCGAGCAGATCGAGCCGCGCGCGCTCGCCGGGCAGCGCCCGGTCAGTGGAAGTTGGGGTATTCATTATTCTGAAAATCAAAAAAATGTTTCAGTCATTATGACTGTTTTATCAGAATAAGAACCCGCCTACGATGACGCTCATGGATTCGGCAGTGACGGCACGCGGTGCGAAACACGAAACGCAGCGGCGGCCGGTTCCTGTCCTCACCGAAGCCGAATCAGAACCCCAACCTCACTTCATTTCACTTCACTCACTTCAACCGAACCCCCGGAGCAGCCATGAAAGCCATCGGACTTTACCGTTATTTGCCGATCGATCACGCCGAAGCGCTCGTCGATGTCGAGATCCCGCAACCCGAAGCAAGCGGACACGATCTGCTCGTGAAGGTCGAAGCGATTTCCGTGAACCCGGTCGACACCAAGGTGCGCGCGCCGAAGGACACCGTCGAGAACGCGCCGCGCGTGCTCGGCTGGGACGCCGCCGGCACGGTCGTCGCGGTCGGGCCCGAGGTCTCGCTGTTCAAGGTCGGCGATCCGGTGTTCTACGCGGGCAGCATCACGCGGCCGGGTGCCAACAGCGAGTTTCATCTTGTCGACGAGCGCATCGTCGGGCACAAGCCGGCCTCGCTCGATTTCACGCACGCGGCGGCGTTGCCGCTTACCGCGATCACCGCTTGGGAAGCGCTGTTCGACCGCCTCGGCGTGTCGCCGCAAGGCGCCGACGCGGGCCGCACGGTACTGATTTTCGGCGGCGCGGGCGGGGTTGGCTCGATCGGCATCCAGCTTGCCAGACAGCTGGCGAAGCTCAAGGTGATCGCGACCGCGTCGCGGCCCGAATCGGCGAAGTGGGCGAAGGAGTTGGGCGCCGATCACGTCGTCGATCATTTCGGCGATCTGCCCGCGCAACTGAAGGCAATCGGCGTCGAGCAGGTCGACTAC
Source organism: Paraburkholderia sp. Ac-20336 (assembly GCF_017105025.1). Lineage (NCBI taxonomy): Bacteria > Pseudomonadati > Pseudomonadota > Betaproteobacteria > Burkholderiales > Burkholderiaceae > Paraburkholderia > Paraburkholderia sp. Ac-20336. The sequence continues at coordinate 21,871 of NZ_JAAGPS010000106.1, forward strand.
GTGCTGATCTTCAACGACACCGACCGCAATTTCCCGGCTGCCGCGCAGCTGGTCAAGCCGCAGGGCGGCATCTGCACGATCGTCGAAAACGCTGCGCCGCTGCCGGTCGAACTGCTGAAGGCGAAGAGCGCCGCGTTTCACTGGGAGTTCATGTTCACGCGCTCGATGTTCGGCACGCCTGACATGATCGAGCAGCACAAGCTGCTGACCGAGGTCGCGCGTCTGGTCGATGCGGGCACGCTGCGTACGACGCTCGGCGAGAACCTCGGCCGGATCAACGCGGAGAATCTGCGCCGCGCGCACCGGCAGCTCGAGCAGGGGCGCGCGATCGGCAAACTGGTGCTGACCGGTTTTTGATCCGGTGATTCGATTCGAGCGGGTCGGGCACGGACGGCGACGCGTTGACCATGACAGCGAGATGACGCCTCGCCGCGCCGGCCCGACACGCGCAGAAACCGCCGCGCCGCAAGCGGGTTAACACCCGAGCTTGCGCGACACGCGCGGCGTCGCGCTTGGCGTTAGACTGGCGGTGCATCATGCTCCAGAACGGTTGCGTGTCCCGCGGCCAGGCTGGCCGGCCGCACCGGTTCGATCCAGCCGGGCAGGGCGCGGGCAGTCGCGCGAAGGCGGGCGCGCAGCGGCACAACAACGAGGTGACAGTATGGGCTTCAGCTTCAAACTCTCCGCCGTTTCCGTTGTCGCTTCTCTCGCCTGCGCGCTCGTACCGGCGGCGCACGCCGCCACGCCGATCACGGTCACGTCCCAGTCCGCGCTCGACGGTCCGATCCGCTACACCGTGCGCGTCACGTCGAAGCAATTCGGCAATTCCCAGGAAACCCGCACGATCCGCTCCGGCGAATCGGATGACTTCACCTGGAAGACCGTGCCGCCGGGCGGTCCCGTGGCCGCGACCGATACGTGCCCGAACTATGCGTCGCTGGCGCTCGACGCGAACGGCGCGATGATCCGGCAGACGCAGATCCGCTTCGCGCCGGTCGTCGCCAAGGACGGCACCGCGAACGTGCAGCTGAGCTTCCAGGCGCAGACGCCGCGCGGTGCCAAGAGCGTGACGAGCGGCGGCAAGACGCTCAAGTGTCCGAACGATGTCCGCATGAGCCAGATCGTGCGTTTCACGATGCCGGTCAACGGCACCACGAAAACGCTGACGCTCAGCGACGGCACCGAAGTGGCGATCAGCGCCAAGCGCTGATCGGCTTCGCGGGTTGGAGCGGGGGCTGACCGTGTGAACCGCAAACGCGGGTCCGCCTCGGCCCGCGCGTGTCGCTTCGTGTACCGCTTGGCCCAACGTCTCGCCTAACGCTTCGCCGCGCGCTCCACGAGCCGCGCCGGCAGAAACTGGTGTTCCGCCGAAAAGAGCCGCCGGTACGTGAGCAGCACCGCGCCCACCGTGCCCAACGCCGACGACGCGGCGATCAGAAACATGATGACGATCTGATACCGCACCGCCTGCAACGGCGACTGGCCGGCCAGCACCTGGCCCGTCATCATGCCGGGCAGGCTCACGACGCCGACCACCGCCATCTGGTTCAGGGTCGGTATCATGCCGGCGCGCACCGCCTGGCGCGCGGGCCCCTGCGCCGCTTCCCAGCGCGTCGCGCCGAGCGCGAGCGCCATCTCGACGCGATCGCGCCGCGCGGTCAGCTCCTCGGTCATGCGTTCGATGCCGAGCGAGACGCCGGTCAGCGTATTGCCGAGGATCATGCCGAGAATCGGAATCGCGTATTGCGGCTCGTACCACGGGTGAATGCGGATCACGACGAAGAGCCCCACGGCCGCGACGAGCCACGAACTGACCCAGATCGACAGCACGCTGTCCGCGCGTTGCCCGGCATAGGTGCGGCTGCCGCGCTGCGCGCCGGCAAAGCCGGCGATCAGCGTCATCACGATCATGAGCGGCAGCACGACGTACCAGCGGTCGTACTGGAACACCCAGCCGAGCACGTAGCCGATCGCGAGCAGTTGCACCACGGTCCGCACCGCGGCCCACGCGAGCTTGCGTTCGAGATCGAGCTTCAGCGCCACCGACACCGCGCCGTTCACGACGATCAGCAGCGCCGCGATCGCGACGTCCCACAAACCCAGATTCTGCAGGCTCATCGAGGCGACTCCTCGGGCGAGGTGGCTTCTTCGAGCACGCCGGCGCGCATCGTCAGATGCCGGCCGCTCATGCGCGCGGCCTGCGCGAGATCGTGCGAGACCCACACCGACGCGTGACGTCCCGGTGCGGCCTCGAACCAGGCTTCCACGAGCGCTTCGATCGCGAGCGACGACGCGGGATCGAGCGCGGCGGTCGGCTCGTCGAGCAGCAGTACTTCGGGCGCGAGTTGCAGCACGCGGATCAGCGCGGCGATCTGCGCTTCGCCGCCCGACAGCTCGCTCGCGGGCTTGCCGAGAAAGTCGCTGCTGCGGCCGGCCTGTTCGGCGAGCAGGCTGGCGCGTTCGCGATCGAAGCGCACGTCGCGATAGACGCCGAGCTCGAACGGATAGCGCAGATTGTCCTCGACGCTGCCGTCGACGAGCGCGGGCCGCTGGCGGATATACGCGACGTTGCGCCGGTAGCGCGGAAGCGCGGCGCGCCCGAGCGGCGCGCCATGCCACAGGATGCGCCCGGCATCGAGCGGATCGAGCAGCGCGAGCGCGCGCAGGAACACGCTCTTGCCCGAGCCGGACGGCCCGGTGATCGCGACGCGCTCGCCGGCGCGCAGCGCGAAGGTGGTCGGCTGCAACAGCGTCTGCGCGCGCTGCGCATCGCGCCGCGCGATGCCGTCGGCGAGAACGAGGGGAACGTCGGTCATGGTTGGATCGGGGTGGGGAGCGTGAGGCACGATGCGTTATTCGATGTGTGCTTGAAGTGTGCGTGGTGCGTTGTGGCTGGCGCGAGCGGCAATCTGCAGAGCAATCTGTCGCCGAACCGTGCGCCATGATAAAACGGCAAGGTCGAACGCAAACGCAAACACAAGCGAAAACGCAGGCACGAGAACGAACACAAGTGCCGGCTCAGACGCATGCGCCGCGATAGACAAGGCGACAGACAGGGCGACTCATCGCTCACGTCCGGGCACGCTATCTGCTGTCCGGTGTACAACATAGAACAACACGCGGAGCCTCTCAATGGCAGTGTCGAGCAGCATCGGACGACGGATCGGAAAAATCATCGCATGGCTGCTGGCGGCGCTCGTCATCCTGATTGCCGCACTCGTCATCTTCATTCTGAGCTTCGACTGGAATCGCGCCCGGCCCTACATCAACGACAAGGTGACGCAGGCGATCGGCCGGCCGTTCGCGATCAACGGCGATCTGAAGGTGGGCTGGCAGAAGCCGGCCGGCGAAACGGGCTGGCGCGGCTGGGTGCCCTGGCCGCGCTTCTCGGCGGCCAACATCACGCTCGGCAATCCCGACTGGGCCAAACAGCCGCAATTCGCGACGCTCGACGAGATCGACTTCGAGGTCGAGGTGCTGCCGCTGCTCGCGCACGACATCGTGATCCCGGCGATCAATCTCGTGAATCCGTCGGTCGATCTCGAACGCATGCTCGACGGGCGCAACAACTGGACCTTCAAGCTGCCGTCCTCGAGCGGGCCGTCCGAATGGACGCTCGATCTGCACGACATCGCGTTCGCGAAGGGCAATATCGCGCTGTCCGATCAGCAGATGAAGGTCGAGTTGCAAATGGCCGTCGATACGCTCGGTCAGCCGATCCCGCTCGGCGAGGCCTTGAAGCAGCAGGAAGCGGCGTCGCGCAGCGCGTCGGCGCAGGCGATCGGCAAGGCCGGCGCGAGCAGGCTCGCTGCGCAGGCCGAGGCGAAGGCGGCGTCGGAAGCGAAGGCGGCGTCGGAAGCGAAGGCGGCGTCCGAGGCTGCTGCATCGGAGGCTGCGGCGAATGCGTCGGCGGTATCGGGGGCTGCAGGGGCATCGGGCGCGGCGGCCACGTCCGCGACTTCTGGCGCGCCCGCCGCGAGCGGTGCCTTGGCGACCGGGGCGAGCGGTGGCGCGAGTGCGGGTGTCGGTTCGGGTACAAGCACAAGTGCAGGCGCTAGTGTAGCGACAGCCGAAACAACCTCGGCCGCGAGCGTCCCCGCCACCGCGCCCGCCGCCCCGCGCGCGACGCCGCTCTACGCGATCGCGTGGACCGTCAAAGGCAGCTACAACAAGACGCCGGTATCGGGTAGCGGCAAAGTCGGCGGCGTGCTCGCGCTGCAGGACGCGGACCGGCCGTTTCCGGTGCAGGCCGACGTGAAGGCTGGCGATCTGCACGTCGCGTTCGTCGGCACGATCGGCGATCCCGCGCATCTCGCCGCGCTCGATCTGCGCCTCTGGCTGCAAGGCAACAGCATGGCGCGGCTCTATGCGCTGACCGGCGTGACCTTGCCCGACACGCCGCCGTATGCGACCGAAGGACATCTGATCGGCCACTTCAGGTCGGGCGGCAACGTCTTTACCTACGAGAATTTTACGGGCCGGGTGGGCGGCAGCGATCTGAACGGCTCGCTGACCTATACGGCGCGCGAACCGCGTCCGCTGCTGCAGGGCGAACTCGTCTCGCATCTGTTGCAGTTCGCCGATCTCGCGCCCGTGATCGGCGCCGATTCGAGCGCAAGCAAGGCGAAGCGCGGCGACGCCACCGCGCAGCCGGGCGGCCGCGTGTTGCCGGTCGAGGAATTCCGCACCGACCGCTGGAAGGCCATCGACGCCGACGTCAAGTTCACGGGCCGGCGCATCGTCAAGAGTTCGAAGCTGCCGATCACGGACCTCTACACGCACGTCGTGCTGAGCAACGGCGTGCTGTCGCTCGAACCGCTGAAGTTCGGCGTCGCGGGCGGCTCGCTCGCCTCGGACATTCATCTGGACGGCAGCGCGACGCCGCTGAAGGGCCGCTTCTCGACCTCGGCGCGGCATCTGAAGCTCAAGCAATTGTTCCCGGACTTCAAGACGATGCAGAACGCGCTCGGCGAGGTCAACGGCGATGCCTCGCTGTCCGCGACCGGCAACTCGCCGGCGGCGCTCGCAGCGACCTCGAACGGCGAGGTGAAGGCGCTCGTCACCGACGGCACCGTGAGCCGTCTCTTGATGGAAGCGGCGGGGCTCAACGTCGCGAACGTCGTCTATGAAAAGCTGTTCGGCAATCGCGACGTGAAGATCAACTGCGCGGCCGCCGATTTCGTCGCGACCAATGGCGTGCTCGAACCGCGCGTGTTCGCGCTCGATACCGACGACGCGGTCATCAACATCGACGGTCACGTGAGCTTGCGCGACGAGACGCTGGACCTCGGCGTGCATCCGCATACGAAGGGCTTCCGGGTCTTTTCGCTGCGCTCGCCGCTGTACGTGAAGGGCACCTTCAAGGACCCGCACGTGGGTGTGGACGCGGCCGCGCTCGCGTTGCGCGGCGGCGCGGCGATCGGCCTCGGGCTCATCAACCCGTTTGCGGCGCTGATTCCGCTGCTCGCGCCGAGCAACAACAAGCCGTTGCCGTGCGGCGAACTGCTCGCGCAGGTGAGGCAGCGGCCGACCGCGCCGCCGCCGGGCGTCCGCCAG